>JBGUBD010000009.1 GCA_041821185.1 Phycisphaerales bacterium AB-hyl4
TCCGCAGTCGAGACCCAACAGCATGCTGCGTCGTGGATGGTACGGGGTCGTCCGACCCTCACCCTGACCCTCTCCCTGGGAGGGAGAGGGAACCGGACGCGCTGGGATTAACTTGAAGCCGTATAAATCGTTAACCGGATCAGTCGACCGAGCGCACGCTGGCGGGGTCGCCCTGGCGGAGTTGGTCGTGCCAGTGCTGGACGCGGTCGGGCTTGAGCAGCAGGTAAAACAGTCGCCCCTCGGCGGCCTGCCGACCGGCGATGAGGCCCGCCTGTTCGCCGACGCCGAGGTAGATGTCGCCTCGGCCTGCGGCGCGGATCGCGCCGCCGGTGTCCTGGTCGACCATGAGCTGGCGGAACGGCCGCGTGCCGCCTTGTGAGGAGGGGATGGTGGTTTCGACGAAGACGACCGCGCCGCGTGGGAAGATGGACTTGTCGGTGGCGAGGGTTCGCATGGGCGTGACCTTGACGCCGAGCGAGCCGGCGGGCCAGGTGTCGCCGGCGTATTCGCCGAAGAAGACGAAGCGGTCGTTGCGTCGGGTGTAGCGTTGGAGGTCGTCGGGGTGTCGGCGGAAGTGTTCGCGGATGGCGGGGAGGCTGAGGCGATGCTCGGGGATGTGGCCGTCTTTGACGAGCAGTGCGCCGATGCTGACGTATTCGTGTCCGTTGTTGCCCGCGTAGCCGACGTACATCGTGCCGCCGTCGGCGAGTCGGAGCTGAGCGGAGCCGTTGACGTGAATGAGGTACGCGTCGAGTGCGCTGGAGAGGTAGACGAGCTCGTGGCCGTCGAGCAGTTGGCGTTCTTCGATTTCGGCGCGGGTCGGGTAGGTGACGACGCCGGTGGAGGTTTGTCTGCCTTTGACTTCGCCGGTGGCGGGATCTGCGACGAGGTCGTCGGGGCGGGTGTAGAGCGGATAGTTGTAGGTGCTCGTGCGTTCGCGGGAGGCGCGGAAGATGGGCGAGTAGTAGCCGGTGTAGAAGACGGTGCCGTTGTGGTCGTAGCCGACGGATTCCCAGACGTCGAACTCATCGCGGAGGGCGCGTCGGGCGTCGCCTGGCGAGAGGTCGCCGAGCTGTTTGAGGGCGTAGGCGGAGGCGTGTGCGTGTTCGTGGGTGATGGGACCAAGCGGGAAGTGCTGCGGGGTCGAGGGGATGCGATACCAGCGGAGGCTGTGGTCGAGGGCCTCGCGGAACTGGCGGTCGGAAAGCTGTTCGCTCACGGGGGTGAGATCGGGCATGCGAGCGGTGTCGGTGACGCGTCGGAGGCCGAACTCGCCGGGGGGGAGGGGCCGGTTGTAGTGTGGCTCTTCAACGGGGCGCTGGCAGCCGACGGTCAGCAGCGGGAGGCTGAGCACGATGAAGGTGAGGACGGCGATACCCATGCGTGCGGTCATCGAAGCGGTTCCTTAGTGGGGCGGCGGCGGGGGAGCGAATGTCGTGAGGATATATCGGCTGGTCGGCGGGTGTAGCGCCAAAGTCGCGGGGGTAGGGGGAGTTTTGAGTTTCGAGTTGGGGGGCGCCCACGGCGTGACGCCGTGGGCTTCGGGGGAAGGGAGGTATGCGAGGGCGGGTTGTATGGAATTGCTCGGTGGGTGTGGGATTGTCGGGATTGGACGCCTACGCTTGATTGGTAACGGGCAGGCCGAGCAACCGGGAGAGGAGCTTAATCATGGGCGCACGCGAACAACGGACGGGGATTGCAGCGACGATTTCGATCATCGCGGCGATCGGCAGCTATGTGACGACTTGTGCGGGGCACCCGATATGGGGCTTCGTGCTGGCGTTGGTGTCGATTCCGCTGGGTGTGGTGGGGCTGGTGATCTCGGCTTCGCCACGCGTGACGGGGGGGATGATCAGCATCGCGGCGATCGTGCTCGGCGGCCTCGGGTTGATCGTGGCGATCTTCGGCATGCTTGGCGTGCTGGTGACGTGACGTCACGTGACGTGAGGACGGTGCGATGGTTGGCGATTAATTGCGGCGGACGTTACTGGCGGCGAGGCTTGGCCGGGGCGTTGGTCCGGGCGGACTCGTAGATGGCGTCCATGAGTTCGGACTGGACGACGCCGTTAGCGGGGGTGGCGGCCGGCTCGGCGTTGCCTTGGATTGCGTCGATAAAGTTGTCGTCAGGCGTCACGGGCTCGCCGACGATGGGCGGGTATTTGATGCGGCGGTTGCCCTTGAAGACTTCGATCCACGTGCCGGACCAGCCGTCGACGTTGATCTTGCCGCCGTCGAAGATGAAGCTCATGTACGTGCCGTTGGTGGGGCAGTTGCCGCTGATGGCGATGCTGGCGAGCACGCCGTTGGCGAAGCGGATGTTGATGGCGGAGTTGATGTCGACCTTCGTGCCATGGTTGTCGATGAAGGCGAAGACCTGGTCGATGTCGGCTTCAACGGACCAGACGAGGCTGTTGAGCAGGTGGGCGCCGGAGTCGTAGGCCTGCCCGCCGCCGGAGAGTTCGGGCTCTTGCCGCCACTTGCCGAGGGTGAATGCCATCCAGCTTTGTGAGATGTGGCCGACGACGAGTTCGAGTTTGCCCAGTTCGCCGGTGCGGATGCAGTTGCGGGTGTATTGGAGTTCGGGGGTGCAGGAACTGTTGTAGCCGACGGTGACGATCTTGCCGCTTTCGTCGGCGCGGGCCTTGAGCTGGTGGGCCTGCCGCGCGTTGGTGACCATGGGTTTTTCGATAAAGACGTGGCAGTCGGCGTCGAGGGCCTGCATCGCGTGTTTGAAGTGAAGGGTGTGGGGCGTGCAGATGAACACGGCGTCGGGCGCGGCGTCGCGGTACATCGCGGCCGGGTCGGTGAAGTGCTGCGGCGCGGTGGGGCAGTCGGCGAGATGGTAGTCGGCGTAGGCGCGGGTGATCTCGTCTTTGACGTCGCAGAGGGCGACCAGTTCGACGTCGTCACGTTGGCGAAGGCGTTGGGCGTGGACGCCGGCGTAGCCGCCGCAGCCGAGTATGGCGATTCGAAGTCGGGCCATGGTGCGCTCCCGAATGAGGGTCGAGTGACTGGCCGAAGCCGTTCGTGCGATGGTCTGGAAACGAACATCGTGTTGCGCGTTAGCGTAGCGAGGGTGCACAGCGGAGGAAAGGCTGCGTTCTGACAGCGGCTTAATGATGCGGTATGATGCGGTGCCTGTGTTGACACTTTTGCGATAGCGATTTTTGCATTTTTAATCCTCTCGGAGCGGCATAGCGTGCGAAGTATGCAACCTGCGACGTTTTGTTTGAGTCTGCTGGCGGGGGTGTTTTCGATGCTGCTGGTGTGCACCGCGGCGCAGGGGGAAGTGTCGGATCGCCTCGATATGGAGGGGGCGGGGGGCATGGCGGGCATTACGGTTTATTCGCCGGACCAGTGGGGGCTGGTGCGGACGACGGTGGCGAATCGCGGGAGCGAGGCGCGGTCGCCGCTGGTGGTGCATGCGTTGGGGGAGCGTCGTCATATTCAATACGCGCATCGGTTGTGGTTGCCGGGCAACAGTCGTCGGACGCAGTTGACGCCTGTGTTGCCGCTGGAGGGGCCGCGCGATGATCGGGCGTTTGCTTTGCGGACGTGGATGATCGAAGACGCGGACGGCCGCGAGCGATCGGGCCCGCCGAGCGAGGGGCTGCTGCTTGCAGCGCGGGGAACATTTCAGATGGGCGTCATGCTCGATCGCGATGACGCGTCGGCCGGCGACGCGGCGGCGGCGCTGCGGGCGGCAGCGGGGCATGGCGTGGGCGCGTCATACTTGGGCGACAGTGCTGCGCCGGCGTTGCCTGCGGCGTGGGATGTGCTCGATGCATTCGTGCTCGGACGTACGCCGGACCTGAACGCGGCGCAGGTGGATGCGATGCGCCGGTGGGTGTTCGGCGGCGGTCGGCTTTGGGTGATGCTGGACAAGGTTGACCCGGCGTTTGTCGAACGGCTGCTGGGCGATGCTTGGGACGTGTCGGTGGCGGACCGCATCTGGCTTGACGAACTTTCGATGGAAGATGTCGAAACAGGTGACGTGCACGAAGTCATCGACGAGGCGGGCACGCAGATGCTTCGCGTGCACGCGCCGGGGATGCGGGTGACCCATGAGGTGGCGGGATACCCGGCCGCGGCGTGGCAGCGCGTCGGTCGAGGCAAGGTGATGATGACGACGGCGCACGCGAAGGCGTTCATCGAGCCTGGTGTTGATGAGGAAGGTGTCGAAGTCAAAGTCGCCGCAGCGCCGTTGCAGTCGCTAACGTGGTTTTTCGATGAGCATCGCCATCTCGCGGCGGACGAAAACGCGTTGGTGCATGAGACGATGGACGGCCAGTCGCGAGCCCAGATCGGTTACAGCATCATCAGCCGAACGCCGGTGTTCGCGGTGCTGGCGGTGTTCACACTGGCGCTGCTGGGCGTGGGTGTGATGCTGCTGCGTCGCGATCGGCTGGAGTGGATCGGCGTGGTGGGTGTGGTGTTCGCGGTGGCGACGTCGGCGGTGCTGGTGGGTATGGGCAAGATGCGTCAAAGCGATCATGCGATGACGCTGGCGGGGGCGGATCTGGTTGAGCCAGTGCGCGATCAGCCTTACGCGTCGGTGCGTGGGTCGTTCAGCGTGTTTCGGCCGGACCATGCGGCGGGGCAGGTGACGTTCGCGGGGCCCGGCGATGCGATTGCATTCCCGAAAGATGCAAGGCGGACGAGCGAGCGGGTTCGCATTGTGTGGCAGGGGCTGGACCGCTGGTCGTTTGAGAATCTGAGTCTGCCGGCGGGAGCGGCGCGTAACTTTTCGCATGATCGCGTGGTGACGTTGGATCGGCCGATGAGTGCGTCGGCACGCCTGACGGCCGAGGGGCTGGCGGGCGAAGTGCAAGGCCACGGCGGCGCGACGCTCAGCGATGCGCTGATCGCCATGCCCAACGGTCGGCTGGCGACGCGCGTGTCGAGCGATGGCCGGTTCGCCAGCAGCCTCGATGACCGACTCATCGGCGAGCAGTACGTGCATGCCGCGACGCTGGGCACGCTTAGCCAGACGCAGATGAATCGCCAACAGGCGTTTCGCCAACTGCTCGGCTCGGCGGAGTTCCCCGCGCAGCCGACGCTGCTTGCGTGGGTGGACGCGCAGGACCTGGCGGTGGAGATGTCGGCGGACGCGGTGCGGCGGGGGCAGTGGCTATTGGCGTTGCCGTTGCAGATCGAGTTGCCCGCGTCGGGCGAGCGTGTGACCGTGCCCGCGCCGATGATGACCATACGATCTTACCGCGGTGCTCCGGGTGTGAGTGGCGCGACAGTCTACGATGAGCAGCAGGGCGAATGGATCTATCCGATTTCGCAGCCGAGCACGCTGTTCATGCGGTTCGAGCCGCCGGAGGGGCTGGACGCGATTGACGTGGATGGCGCGGTGCTGTCATTGAACCTGCACGCGCCGGGCTGGGAATATGAAGTGTTGCGGATTCACGACGGCGAGGTTGAGGTGGTTTACGAAGGCCGAAACCCGGGTGGGCGGTTGAGCATTGAACTCGACGCCGACCAGTCGCCTGCGATGAACACGGACGGCGCTGCGGCGATCGGTATTCGTTTGAGCCCGATCCCCGGTTCGGACGGCGGCCGGGGTTGGAGTCTGCAACGCATGGAACTGAGCCTGCGCGGTGTCGTGCGATAAGAAGCGTCGGCCGAGTGGTCGGCTTGTACGCATCGCTGAGTTGTCATCATCAACATGATTTTCACCCCTGCTGGGAAGCTGGATTATGAGTGAGTCTCCCGTTGTTCAGATCAATAACCTCACCAAGCGGTATGGCGAGTTCGTCGCGCTGGACTCGCTGACGATGAGCGTCGACCGCGGCCATATCCTCGGGTTCATCGGCCCGAACGGTGCGGGTAAAACGACGACCATCAAGATCCTCGTCGGCTTGTCCAAGCCCACAGAAGGCCAGGCCACCATCGCCGGCGCCGACTGCGTCAAGGACACCCGGCAGATCAAACGGCTGGTCGGCTATATGCCCGACACGTTTGGCTCGTATGAAAACATGCGCGTGCGCGAGTATCTCGACTTCTTCGGCGCTGCGTTCAAGATCCCGCGAAAGGATCGGCTGAAACGCATCGACGAATGCCTGGAGATCACCGGCTCGTCGTACATGAAAGACCGCTACGTCGAAGCGCTGTCGCATGGCATGAAGCAGCGCGTGGGCATTGCCCGCACGCTGCTGCATAACCCGGAAGTGCTCATCCTCGACGAGCCGGCCAACGGGCTCGACCCGCAGGCCCGCATTGAGATGCGGCAGATCCTGCTTCGCCTGGCGGAGATGGGCAAGACGCTGATCGTCACCAGCCACATCCTGCCGGAGCTGTCGCGCATCTGCGATACCGTGTCGATTGTGATCCAGGGCCAGCTTCGCGCGTTCGGCACGCTGGAAGAGATCATGCGGAAGATCAGCCAACGGCGGATCATGGAAGTGCAGCTTACCGAGCAGGCCGCGGTGCAGAAGTGTGCCGAGCTGATCAAGCAGCACGTGGAAGATGATTCGGAGATCACGCCTTCGGAAGCGGAGGCGGAAGTGCGCTTCACCACCAGCCGGGATGATGGTCAGCTTGCGGAGTTGCTCGCGTTGCTGGGGCAGTCGGGGTTGAAGGTGGTGCAGTTCCGCGAAGTGCCTTTGGATCTGGAGGACGCGTTCTTAAGTGTGACGCGTGAGATGAAAGGCGGCAGCGGCGACCGACCGGGCGGCATGGCCGAGCCCGCGGGCACGGGCGTGGCGGCAGCGGAGCCGGCGAAGCGTTAACCGGATTGGCTGGATTTGCAGGTTCGTTTGACAGCATTCGATTTTCAGCACGAAGGACACGAAGCACACGAAGGGCACGAAGAAGAAAAAGAAGAGTGTGTTTTGTTTCCTTTGTGGTCTTCGTGTGCTTCGTGTCCTTCGTGGTGAATATTCAGTTGTACGACTTGGGCAATTAAATAATTCAGCCGGTGCAGACTGGAAGGGCCTGTGAGCCGGTCGATTGATGAATCGGTATGGATGTCCGTCGTGACGACGCCTCAGCTTTGAAAAGATCATGAACAATCCCATCATTCAACGCGAACTCATTGGAACGCTTCGCACGCCGCGGGCGTGGATGCTTATGCTGGCGATGGTTGTCGCGCTGGCGGCGCTGGTGCTCGTGCGGTGGCCAAGCGATGCGCTGGTCGACATCAGCGGCGCGGAAGCGCAGCAGGTGTTGCGCGTGTTCGGCTACGGGCTGATGGTTGCGTTGATCCTCATCGCACCGGTCTTCCCGGCGACCAGCATCGTCAAGGAAAAGCGCAAAGGATCGCTTGCGCTGCTGCTGAACTCGCCGATGAGTCCGTGGGCGATCATGGGCGGTAAGCTCATCGGCTCGTTGGGCTACCTGTTGATTCTGCTTGCGCTCAGCGCCCCGGCGGCGGCGGCGTGTTTCACCATGGGTGGGATCGATGTCGAACAGATTCTGCACATGTATCTCGTGCTCGCGATGCTTGCGCTGATGTATATGACGCTGGGGTTGCTGGTGTCCAGCTATGCGAGCAGTACGGACTCGGCGTTGCGGATTACGTATGGGTTGATTCTATTGCTTGCGATTGTGACGCTCGGGCCTTACCAGTTTATTGGCGGTTCGCCGTGGGCGACCGATACGATGGTGACGGCGACGGACTGGCTGCGGTCGGCGTCGCCGATCCCCGCGATGATGGAGGCGATGCGCGACTCGGCAATCGAAGGGCTCGCGGGCGGTGGCAATGTGATGCGCTTCACGGTGATCGCGCTGGTCAGCAGCCTGGTGTTCTGCACGTGGACCGCCAGCCGACTGAATCAACGGATCTTCGATCAGTCGCGCGATGCGGGCATGGTGACCGATGATCGCTCGGCCAAGGCGCAGGCGTATCGGCGGATCATGTACCTGTGGTTCTTCGACCCGCAGCGGCGAAGTGAGTTGATCGGCTTTCGGCCGGTGGGCATTCTTGCAGCGCTGGTGGTCGCAGTGGCGTCGGGTTCGGCGGCGGTGTGGTACTTCACGAACACCGAGTTTGAAGGCGACACCTTCGCGATGCTCGGGCAGACGATCATCGGCGTCGTGCCGGGGTTCATCTGCCTGGCGAGCCTGGTGGGGGTGTTCTGGTTGGCGATCAACGGCGTGCCAACCGCGGTGAAAGAGCAGAAGACCAACCGCTTCGGACGCGGTCATTGGATGATGCGATTGATCGTCGCGGCGCTGATTCTTTCGCTGGGCCTGGTGCTGATCACCGTCAGCGGGACGATCGATTGGGGCACGGAAACGCTGGGTGGGATTCTCGTGCTGCTGCAAATGGCGTTGATCGTGCTGCTGACGCCGAGCCTGGCGAGCGGTGTGATTTCGACGGAGCGTGAGAGCGGGGGGTGGCAGCTGTTGCAGATGACGCCGCTGTCGTCGGTGGCGATTGTCATGGGCAAGCTGTTGAGTGTGAGTTGGACGTTGGCGCTGCTGCTGCTGGCGACGCTGCCGGCGTACGTGGTGCTGATTGCGATTGATCCGGGGCAGCAAATGGTGATTCTGAACGTGCTGGTGAGCCTGGTGCTCACGGCCGCGTTCGCGGTGCTGCTGTCGGCGGCGGTGTCGAGCATGTGCATGCGAACGGCGACGGCGACGGGCGTGTCTTATGCGTTGCTGATCGGCTTGTGTGCGGGGACGATGCTGTTCTGGCTGGCGGAGGATGCGCCGTTCGCGCGGAACACGGTGGAGATGTTGTTGCTCGCCAACCCGCTTGCGGGCGCGCTGAACATCATCGAAGCGCCCGGGTTCTCCGGCTATAACCTCGTGCCGACGAACTGGTGGATCATGGGCGTGCTGATCGGCGCGTGCCTGGCGGTGCTGATCGGACGAACGTGGTATCTGACTCGGCCGCGATGAGTGAGCCGACTTTTCTGGAGTTGATACGAATCATGAGCAAGTGTGAATGGCATGGTCGTGGTCTGTTGTTTGTTGCCGCCTTGGTGGTGGCGATGAGCGGTGGTGTGTTCGTGCAGGCGGATGATGCGGACGATCTGTTTGAGTCGTTGACACCTGCTGAGGGCGGGTTGATTGATCTGCCGATGTATCGCGATCCGGCGATCGAGACGCCGGAGCATCCGCGGACGTTTCACCCGCGGCTGCAGTCGCTTTGGTTGGCGGCGCTGGAGCGCGAAGAGTCGTCGACGCGGCTGGAGGCGGCGCGGGCGTTTTACGAGGCGGCCGGGCGGGGGATGGAGAATTTGAACGATGCCGCGGCGCGGCTGATCGAAGTGGTGCGCGATGACGACGATCGGCATGTGGTGCATGCGGCGGTGGAGGCGTTGCGGGCGATGGGGCATGCGGAGGCGGCCGAGGTTGTGCTGGAGCGGGCGCAAGCGAGTCGGCATGAGGACTTGTTGATGCTGGCCGACCGCGCGTTGGCCGAGTGGGATCATGAAGCGGCGCGGTCGTGGTGGCTGAGTCGGTTGGACGATGGCGATGCGTCGCGTCGGCTGCGCGTGTCGGCGGTTCGATCGCTGGGACAGGTGGGGGCGTCGGACGCGGCGGCGGCGCTGCGCGAGTTGGCGTTGGATGCATCGACGCCAATGGAGGTTCGACTGACGGCCGGCGAGGCGCTGGGGCGGATCGCTGGCGATGGCCTGGTCGATGATGCCGAAGCGCTGGCGGCGGCGGATAATGCGTCGGTGATCGATCGCCTGGTGGCGGTGCGGATGCTCGCGGGGCATGGCGAAGATGCGGCGCTGGCGCTGGCGGAGCAATGGACGGCAGATGAAGATGCGACAGTGGCGCGGCGGGCGATGGCGAACCTCAATGCACACGACCTGGATCGGGCGGCGGCGCTCGCGGTGACGTTGCTGTCGCACGCGGATGCGAACGTTCGGCTGGAGGCGTTGCAGGCGGTGGCGTCGCAGCAGTCGGCCGAGGCGGTGCAGATCATGGCGGAGCAGTTGGATGACGTCGCGCCGGCGGCGCGGACGTTCGCCCGGCGGACGCTGGAAGGGTACGACGAAGACGCCTCGCTGAGCCCGGTGGTGCGCGAGCAGCTTGAGCGCGTGCTCAACAGCGGGGCATCGTGGCGGGCGCTGGAGCAGGCGGGGGTGCTGGCGACGTTGCTGGATCACAAGCCGACGGCGGAGCGATTGGCGGAACTGCTGACGCATGATCGGGCGGAGGTGCGTCGCGCCGCGGCGAACGCGATGCGCGTGCTGTCGGTGGAGGCGACGCTGCCTGCGATCGCAGCGCGGGCCGAGGCGTTGACGGACATCGACACGGCGTCGGACCTGGGCCCGTCCGCCTCGGAAGAGGTGACGCAGTTGTTTCACGCGATTGGGCAGTTGCGATATGAGCCTGCGGATGAAACGCTGCGGCGGTACATTCCGAAAAACTCGGACTACTCATCGGTGTCGCGCAGCGCGGCGATCTGGGCGCTGGGGCGGATCCATGAAGGCGAGTCTCGGCCGGAGCTGGCGCGGGCGCTGGTGGGACGGGTGACGGACCAGTCGATGATGGACCCGGAGTCGGAAGATGTGCAGCGTTTCTCGGCGATCGCGTTGGGGCGGATGGACGCGGCGGACCATGTCGACGACCTGCGTCGGATGTATCGGCTCGAGGAGATGTCGGAAGCGTTTCGCGAGGCGTGCCGGTGGGCGGTTCGTGAGTTGACCGGGGAAGAGCTTGACCCGCTGCCGAAGCGGCCGAGCTACATCGGCGGGTGGTTTATCGAGCCGGTGGATTGATGCGATGAGCGGCGAAGGCGGCGGCGTGCGTGGCAGGCGGACGCGAGTCGGCTATCATCGTCAGCCATGAAAATCACTGAACTTTCCGTGCCCGTGCGCGTGCGTTACGTGGAGTGCGACCCGATGAACGTCGCGCACCATTCGGTGTATCCCGTGTGGTTCGAGATGGCACGCACGGAGTTGCTTCGGCAGCAGGGCGAGGTGTATCGCGAGATGGAGGCGGGGGGTGTGCTGTTCGTGGTGGCGCGAATGAATGTGCGCTACCATCGGCCGGCGATGTACGACGACGAGCTGACGATTCATGTCAAGGCGCTGCCGAGTGCGGGGGTGAAGATCGAGCACGAATACAAGGTCTATCGCGATGGCGTGACGCTCACGAGCGCGGAGACGACGCTGGCGTGTGTGGATCGCGATGGCAAGCTTCGCGCGATCCCGGCGTCGCTGGCGATCGAATCGGTGGAGCGTGGGTGAGTAGGCTTATCACGCCAAGACGCCAAGACGCCAAGACGCCAAGACGCCAAGACGCCAAGACGCCAAGACGCCAGGAAGAAAGGCAAGCCACGAAGGCACGAAGGGGAAGAAGGGGCACGAAGGAAGAGGGAAGAAGGAAAAGTAGGAGGAGTGGGGGGATGATTCAGAGAGGAGATGTATTTGTGAATAAGGAACGCTTTTCTGCCTTCTTAAAAAATACTTCTCTGCCTTACTTCATGCTTTCTTTGTGTCCTTCGTGTCTACGTGGCGAGAACGATCTGCTGTTGCTGGCGACTTGGTGCCTGGATCATACGCTGAGGTGTCGGCTGATCATTTCCTGTGAGATTTCGCCTGCTTGCGTTTGGGCGACGACCTGGCCGGCGTCGAGGATGTAGACGCGTTGGCCGATGTCGCGGACGAAGTCGAGGTATTGTTCGACGAGGATGACGGTCATCTGCATGTCGCTGACGAGTTGCTGGAGCACCTTGCCGATGTGGTGGATGATGTTGGGTTGAATGCCTTCGGTCGGCTCGTCGAGCAGTAGGACTTTGGGGTCGCCGGCGAGGGCTCGGCCGATGGCGAGTTGCTGTTGCTGTCCGCCGGAGAGGTCGCCGCCGCGGCGGTGGCTCATCTGTTTGAGGACGGGGAACAGGTCGTAGATGTTTTCGGGGATGCGGCGTTGGCCGTCGGTTCGGCCTTGCAAGCCGATGCGCAGGTTTTCTTCGACGGTGAGTTTGGGGAAGATGTGTCTGCCTTGCGGCACGAGGCCGAGGCCGGCGTAGACGCGTTTGTGTGCGGGCCAGCGGGCCATGTTTTTGCCATCCATTTCGATGCTGCCGGAGGCGGGGCGGAGCACGCCCATGAGGTTTTGCAGGAGCGTGGTTTTGCCCACGCCGTTGCGTCCCATGATGCAGGTGATTTCTGCTTTGGGGATGGTGAGCTCGATGTCGGTGAGCGCCTGGACCGAGCCGTAGGCGAAGTTGAGGTTGGTGATGTTGAGCATGTTGGGTTGCCTTTATCGTCCGAGGTAGGCTTCGATGACCTGCGGGTCTTGCTGGACTTTTTCCATGGTTCCGTCGGCGAGCATTTTGCCTTCGTTGAGGACGGTGACGCGTGAGTCGAGTTGGCGGACGAATTCCATGTCGTGTTCAATGACGACGATGGTGTGTTCGCCGCGGAGTTCGAGCAGTAGTTCGGCGGTGAGTGCGGTTTCTTCGTCGGTGAGGCCGGCGGCGGGCTCGTCGACGAGCAGCAGCTTGGGGCGGGCCATGATGAGCATGCTGATTTCAAGCCACTGGCGTTGGCCGTGGCTGAGGTAGCGGGCGGGGGTGTGCAGGGCTTGCAGCAGGCTGACGCGTTCGAGCATGGTGAGGATGCGGTCGCGGTCGTCGCGGGTTTCCTTGCTCCAGAGGTTGGGGATGACCTTCTGTCGGCCGGGCAGGGCGAGCTCCATGTTTTCGTAGACGGTGAGCGAGTCGAAGACGGTGGGGGTTTGAAACTTTCGGCCGACGCCGCGCTTGGCGATGTCGGTTTCGGAGACGGCGGTGATGTCGTCGCCGTCGAAGTAGACGCGGCCGGCGGTGACGTCGGTCTTGCCGGAGACGATATCGCAGAGGGTGGTTTTGCCAGCGCCGTTGGGGCCGATGATGACGCGCAGCTCGTTGTGGAAGATGCCGAAGGCGTCGATGTCGAGCGCGCGGAAGCCGTCGAACTCGACGACGATGTCGCGGAGGTAGAGCAAGAACTTCAACTCGGCTTCGTCGGCGTAGTAGTCGGGTTCGGGGTTTCGTGTTGGCTTGGTGGTGGTTTTGGTGTTCATGATTGCGTTCCTTCCTTGCCGCCGAGGAAGGTGCGGAGGCTGGCGAGGTTGGATTGGAGCGTGTCGATAGCGTGCTGCCTGCCGTCGCGGATGAGGTAGTAAAGGGCGACCGCGGCGAGGATGGCGATGACGACGGGGTACTTCATGGGCAGGCCGAGGAAGTCGGCACGCATTGCGTTGGGCATCGCGCCGACGGCGTCGGCGAGGATGAAGACGAAGATGGTCGCGAGCGGGATGGCGGCGACGGCGACGCGGCCCCAGAGGGTGACGAGCAGGGCGGCGGCGAGGAGCCAGTAGGGCAGATCGAAGCGGACGTCGGCGGGCCAGCGCATCGCGTCGGGGATGATGCCCTTGCGGTCGAGCAGGAAGACGGTGAAGACGAGCAGCATTGCGATGAGTACGCGGTAGGCGTTTCGGCCAGCGGCGATTTCTTTTTCCAGCTTATCCCACAGGCCGACGAGTCCGTTGGGGAAGAGCAACACGACGGCGAGGAACATCGCGCCCTGGATGAAGGGCCAGGCCTGCGGGAGGTCGGAGGTCATCATGGAGTAGGTGAGGCCGACGACCATTGCGCCGAAGACGGCGCCCCAGAGTCGTCCGCGTCCGCCGAGGGCGACCCAGACGATCATCCAGATGGAGTCTTCGACGCGCATGAGGTTGGGTGTGATGATGCCGTTTTGCGGGACGTAGAGCATGCCGCCGACGCCTGCGAGGACAGCGGCGATGATGAAGACGAAGAGCTTGAACCACTCGGGTCGATAGCCTGCGAAGCGAAGGCGTGACTCGTTGTCGCGGGTGGCGATGAGGATACGGCCGAGGCGTGATCGGGTGAGCGATCGGCAGCCGAGGAAGGCGACGATGATGGTGCCAGCGGTGAGCAGGTAGAGGCCGAGCACCCAGACTTGTGATTGGTTGAGGCTGCGATTGAAGTTGGTCAGGCCGTTGCTTCCGCCGAGCAGCAGTTCGTTGCGGGCGAATGTGAGGGCGGCAGCCCACGCGAGGGCCTGTGTGATGATGGCGAAGTAAACGCCGCGCACGCGTGAGCGGAAGATGAAGAAGCCGAACACGCCGGCGATGGTGGCGGGGATGAGCATGCCGGCGGCGATGGCGAAGGGTAATGAAGCGAACGGCTCCCAGAACAGGGGCAGCTCGCGGACGTTGGAGAAGTGGAAGAACTGGGGGATGTTGTTGTACTCGGGGCGAACGTCGCCGCCGCCTTCGGGCAGTGAGAGGTGCATGCCGATGGCATATCCGCCGAGGCAGAAGAAGAAGGCCTGGCAGAGCGAGAGGACGCCGGTGTAGCCCCAGATGAGGTCGATGCCGAGTGCGACGAGGACGAAGCACATGTATCGGCCGATGCGGTTCATGTTGTGCGTGTCGATCAGGCCCATGAGGTTGAGCGCGGGCAGGGCGATGATGACGACGCCGGTGAGAAAGAGCAGGGCGGTAAGGCGGAATCGGCGGACGGCGGGGTCGACTTCGGGTTGGATGAGTTCGCCTTCGCTGTTGGTCGATGCGCGTAGGGGCCTGGTCGGCTTGGTGACTTGAGCAGGCTGGTGGGCCGGCGGTGTGATTGTGGTGGTGGTTGATTCAGGCATCGAGGGCAGCCCTTCCTTTGGCGGCGAAGAGGCCGGAGGGCCGCCATTGCAGGAACATGATGACGATCAGCAGGACGATGACCTTGGCGTAGACCGCGTTGGTGAATGGTTCGATGTACTTGTTGAGCAGTCCGAGGCCGAGGCCTGCGCTGACGGCGCCGAAGAGGTTGCCGACGCCGCCGGAGACGACGACGAGGAAGCTGTCGACGATGTAGCGTTGGCCCATCTGGGGTGTGAGGTTGTCCATGAAGACGACGCCGCAGCCTGCGAGGCCGGCGAGGCCCGTGCCGAGCGCGAAGGTCAGGCCGTCGACACGTCGAGTGGACACGCCGAGCGATGCGGCCATCATGCGATCCTGCACGGTTGCGCGAAGGAGCAGGCCCATCTTCGTGCGTTGGATGACCAGCCAGGTGACGAGCACGCAGAGGCCGGCGAAGATGAAGACGAACAGGCGGTTGTAGGCGAGGTTGAGGTCGTGAACGACTTCCCAGTTACCGTGCAGCCAGGAGGGCGAGAGGATGCGGTTGGTATCGCCGAACCAGACGCGCGCGGATTGCATGAGGATGAGTCCGATGCCCCATGTGGCGAGGAGCGTTTCGAGCGGTCGGCCGTAGAGATGGCGGATGACGAGCTTTTCGCACAGCAGGCCAACCGTGCCGGCGACGAGGAAGGCGGCGGGGATGGCGACGACGAGGTAGTAATCGAAGACGGCCGGGGGGAGGTAGGCGCGGAAGAGGTTGGCGACGACGAAGGTGGTGAACGCGCCGATCATCATGAACTCGCCGTGGGCCATGTTGATGACGCCCATGAGTCCGAAGATGATCGCCAGGCCGAGTGCCATGAGGATGAGGATGCTGCCGATGGAGAGGCCTTCGAGCGTGTAGCGGACCCAGCGGAGGCGTTGGGCACGGCTGTTGACGCGGTCGAGGGCGGTGGTGGCGACGGCGAGCAGTTGGTCGTCGTCGGCTTCGGTTGCACGTTCGATGGCGGCGGCGAGGCTGCGAGCGCCGCGGACGCCGCCAATCTCGCCGAGCTGTTGCGCTGCGGCGAGTTGGGTGTCGCGGTCGCCGGTGTCGAGTTCGATGCGGGCGATCGATTCGCGCAGGTAAGTGCGGAACTGTCGCGTGGGCTCTTCGTCGAGCTGGACCTTCAGCTGTGCGAGCAGGGCGTCGTCGGCGCGATCGCCTGCGCGGACGATTGCGCGACGTCGGCGCTCGGGGTCGGGGTGTCGCAATGAAAGGGCGGAGATCAGCTCGCCGAGCATGCGGCGGTCGGGGCGGGCGGCGCGGAGCATTTCGCCGACGTCGCCGAGGCTGTCCGCGTAGAGCGGTTGGTCGTTGTCGTCGCGGAGGGGTTGCTCGTTGAATGCGTCGAGGATGGGGTAGACCTCGCCGCGGTTGTCGACTTCGGTGCGTGAGCCGTAGATGACGAGGGTGTCGTCGTCGCGGATGGCGAGCAGGCCTGCGCGGAAGGCTTCGAGCGCGGGGACGAGTCGGCCGTCGCCCTGGCGTGCGAGTTGCGTGAAGCGGTCGGCACGCTCGCTGCGGTCGGTTTCGGTGACGGCGGTACGCAGCAGGTCGCGCAGCTCGGCGGGCACACGGTCGATGTCGTCGGCAAGTTCGTCGAGTGGTGCGGCGTCAGCGCCGATGTCTTCGGCGTCGAGCGTTTGCGCCTGAACGGGCGCGGGCATGGCGAGGAGTGTGATCGCCATGACTATCATCCACCACCCGAGCGAGGCGGTGGGTTGAGTCCGCCGGGCTCTTGAATGAAGCGTCATGTTGATAACCATTGGTTGTGGTTGCGGGAGGTCAGTGATTTTTGAAACGGTTGGTTCCGGGAGACCCACGGATGTAATCCGTGGGCTTCGATTTTCGTTTTCGTTTTTCGATGTTTGATGTTTGATGTTGAGGGTGAAAATGCGGTGGGGATTGGATGCCGTGTGTTTGAGTCATTGATCGATTGACTCGAACGACACGGCATCCATCCCGCCGCGCTGCTCCCTTTTGCCCGCAAGGTCCCAGAGAGCCCCTCGGAACAGATTCCCCCGGAGGTTGCGTGGTTTATTCGTCCTGCAGGTAGCTGCTGAAGGACTCGGGCTCGACGAGGCCGTCGGATTCCCAGATGATTTCGAACTGGCCGTCGGCGAGGATTTCACCGATGTAGACCGGCTTCCAGGTGTGCATGTTTTCGGCGTGCATTTTCTTCGGGCCGCCTGGGGCGTCGAATTCCATGCCGAGCACGGCTTCGCGGACGGCGTCGACGTCGGTCGTGCCGGCGGCTTCGACGGCGGCGGCGTAGACCTTCAGGCCGAAGTACGTGCCTTCCATCGGGTCGTTGACGACACGGCTGCTGCCGCCGGGCAGGTTGTTGGCCTGGGCGTAGTCGCGGAACTTCTGGACGAACTCTTCGTTCTCGGGCGTGTCGACGGACTGGAAGTAGTTCCACGCGGCGAGGTGGCCGACGAGGGATTCGGCTTCCATGGCGCGGAGCTCTTCTTCGGAGACGGAGAAGGCCATGATGGGCACTTCAAAGGGGTCGAGGCCCTGGTTGGCGAACTCGCGATAGAACGGGACGTTGGAGTCGCCGTTGATGGTGGAGAGCACGGCGGTGTTGCCGTCGCGGGCGAGTTCGCGGATTCGGCCGACGATGGACTGGTAGTCGGCGTGGCCGAAGGGGGTGTACTCTTCGCGGATGTTTTCTTCCGGCACGCCTTCGGAGATCAGGTAAGCGCGGAGGATGGCGTTGGCGGTGCGGGGGAAGACGTAGTCCGTGCCGAGGAGGTAGAACTTTTCGAAGCCGCCGCCGTCTTCGCTCATGAGGTAAGCAGCGCCGGGGATCAGCTGCTGGATGGGCGTTGCGCCGGTGTAGAAGATGTTGGGGCTTTGCTCTTCACCTTCGTACTGGACGGGGTAGAACAGCAGTCCGTTGTGCTGTTCGAAGACGGGGAGGACAGCCTTTCGGCTGACGGAGGTCCAGCAGCCGAACACGACGTCGACCTCGTGGTCGAGCAGCAGTTCGCGGGCGCTCTCGGCGAAGAGGTCCCAGTCGGAGGCGGGGTCGATGACCACGGCTTCGAGCTGTCGGCCGAGCACGCCGCCCTCGGCGTTGATTTCGTCGATGGTCATCAGCGCGACGTCGCGGAGCGAGGTTTCGCTGATGGCCATGGTGCCGGTGAGTGAGTGGAGGATGCCGACCTTGATGGGCTCTTCGTCGGCGCGTGCGGGTGAGGCAGCGGCGGTGACGAGGAGCATCGTGGCGGCGATGAGTGTGAGTGTTGTGGTTCGGAATGTTTTGAGCATGTCAGTCATTTGCCTCTTCCTTTCGGATGGAACGGTTCGCGAGTGCGTTTGGGCGTTTTGATAAAGCGGCCGTGCGGGTCGGTGTTGACGCCGACCCGCACGGCGCTGTGGTGTGGTTGGCTTAGAAGTCGAGATAGAGTCCGACGAGTCCGGTGAGGAAATCGGATCGTGGGTTGCCGATGGCGTCGGCGTCGGTCCAGTAGTAGGTGAGGTTTGCGCCGAGGCTCCAGCTGCCGTAGTCGGCGGGGATGAAGGTCAGGGGCATGCCGGCGGAGACGCCGAGGGCGGCGTATCCGAAGCCGTTGTCTGCGTAGAAGCCGTCGATGCCGAAGGCGACTTCTGCGGGGAGTGAGAAGGTGACGGGGAAGTCGCCGTCGGGCATGACGGTGTATTCGGGTTCGATTCCGAAGACGAAGACCGTGCCGCCGGTGAAGTCGGGGTCTGGGCCGTGGAGGCGGGTGTGTGCGATGAGCGAGGGGTTGAAGGCGAAGCCTTCGAAGAGCAGATCGCTGTCGTCGAAGCCGAGGACGACGTCGAATACTTCTTCCGTGCCTTCGTCGGTGTAGAACCAGGCCTGGTAGACGAGGTCGACGCGGAAGCGGTCGATGTTTTTGCCGATGCCCAGGTACCAGTCAACTTCGTTGATGGGTCCGCCGAGGGGTCCGCGGTCGGATTCGCGGATGTCGAACCAGACGCCTGTGGTGACATCGAAGTAGTCGAAGTCGATGGAGACTTCGGAGAAGGCGAAGACGGAGGGTCGGCTCCAGCTGCTCCCGGCGCCCCAGACGTCCGTGCCGTACGAGATGAAGTGCGAGGAGACTTCCGTGCCGAGTGCGCCGGAGACGCGAAGGCCGTCGGGCACGGCGATGCCCGGGTCGTCCTGAGCGACGGCGGTGGCGGCGGCCCCCCCTGTGATGGCGGTCGCCAGTGCGGCGGCCGCGGCGATGTGTCCACGTCCCTGAATTCGATGCATAAACGCTCTCCTTTCAAGCGTGTTGCCGTCCGCCGATGCTCGGCGTGGTTGTGACGGCGGTTTGTCGTGGTCGGAGCGGGCCGACACCCTGTCAGCCATCGCGACCGTGGCGTCGCTCCCCCAAGCGTCCGCCTGGGAAGCTTGGTAAGAGGCAAAGGTTGTGCCACGGGGACGAAAATGCTTATTTGCAGGGTTTAGGTTTGATGAGGTGCCTAATGATTGGGCATGGTGTCGATGGCTGCGCAGTAAACGGGTGGTGCGTTGGCGGTCGGTTGTGAGGGCTTTGGGAATTGGTTGGGTTGTCATACTTGAACGGAAGGGGGTGGTTGTGCAATACTGGAGGGCTGCGGGCGTCACGGTTTTTCGGCGTGCGGTCCGGGGGCGGGGGGGACCAAAGCTTTATGAATGGATCAGACAAGCAACGCAATGCTGGCACGCTGGCGATTACCGGCGGGCCGACGGGGAAGTCGTCTGTCGATGGCGATGGCGAGCTGTCGGATCGCGAACTGATGCGGCGGGTGGTTGACCGGGACCGCACGGCGCTGGCGGAGCTGTACGACCGTTACAGCCATTACGTGCAGGCGGCGTGCCTTCGTGTGCTGGCGAACATGACGGACGCGGAGGATGTGACGGTTCAGGTGTTTATCGAGGTGTGGGAGCGGCCGGGGCGATTCGAAGCGAGCCGGGGTGAGTTTGTGACGTATCTGATGATTTTGGCGCGTTCGCGGGCGACGGACCTGCGTCGATCGCAAACACGTCGTCGGCAGTTGATGCGGAATGCGGCTGACGAGTTGATTATGCCGATGGTGGATACGACGACGCCAGCGGAGTCGGCATCGTGGCGTGAGCGTCGCGGGCGGGTCCGTCGGGCGTTATCGCGGTTGGGCGAGCTCCAGCGTGAAGCGGTGGAGCTGGCTTTTCTGGAAGGGCTCAGTCATCGGGAGGTTGCTGAGCGGCTGAACACGCCGCTTGGAACAATTAAGACTCGTATCCGTCTAGGGCTCATCCAGTTGCGTGACTCGTTGCGTACTATGGGGGAAGGTGACGAACCATGAGCTGCGAATATTCTTCAGAACGGTTGATGTTGTACCTGGCCGGCACGCTGGAAGCGGACGAGGAGTGTGCGATCGAAGCGCATCTTCGCGACGGCTGCATGGCGTGCGAGGCCCGACTGGCTGAAGGGCGTCGTGTGCTCGATGAGATTCCGTTGGCGCTGGAGCCGCGTGCGGTTCGGCCGGCGGTGCGTGATCGTTTGATGGCGCGGATTGCCGAGCATGCGGACGAGGACGCGCCGGCGGCGATGCGTCTGACGCGGTCGGAAGCGGCGTCGGCGGCATCGGCGGCGACGTCGGTGGGGTCTGCGGGGGCGCAGCCGACGGGAGCTGCGTCGGGTCTGCGGCGATGGTCGTGGATCGGCGGGATCGGTGCGTGTGCGGCCGCGGCAGCGCTGGCGGCGGGCGTGACGTTTACGACGATGGACCGGCAGGTGCAGCGCCAGGCTGAGGCCGTGGCGTTGTGGCAGGTCGAGGTGGAGCAGTACCAGAAGCGGCTGGCGGACTCGGACACGCGGACGGTTCGGCTGGAGCAGCTGGCGGATATGGCGGCAGAGCTTTACGCGACGTTCCGCTCCTCACCGGTGGAAATGGTCCGAATGAAGGGGATAGACGAGTACCAGGACACGTCGGCCAGGCTGATCTGGGATCGCAGCCGAAACGTGGGGCATTTTGTGGGGCCGGAAGGCTTCCGCCCGCCGGACGGTCGTCGGCTGAAGCTGTGGCTGGTGTCCGGGGACGAAGAAGCCCTGTCCGCAGGCACGTTCGCACTGGACGAGTCGGGCTGGGCCCGCTTTGACATCGGCATGCCGGAGGTCGATTTCAGCACCTTCGATGCGGCCTATATCAGCTATGACGATGGCGATGACGCGGACGGCGTGTCGAAGCCTCGCCGAGTGCTGTTGAGCGGCAATTTCTAAAAATGACAACGTGGGTTCCGGGTTCGGAGCGATGGCCTGTTCAGGTGCGGGAGTCGGCTTGCGCGTTTGGTCTGTGTGGCCGAAGCGTGCGGTGCAAGATCCGCGACTGAATGGTTGTGGGTGTGCCGCAGGGCGGTCGCATCTGGCTGACCCATGTAATCACAGCGGGCGTCGAAAGCTTCGCTGTCACGTTGCCGTCACGTCCCCGTAATCCAAATGTAGCGGCGGGGCTAAACGCTGCATTTGAGCTGAACCCGTTCTAAGCATACTCGAGCCAAACGTTGCGGCCGCAAGCATCGCAGAGCGATCTGCTTTGGCATTCAATGTCAGGTGTGCGGCATCGATCGGCTGTACGACCTGTCCGAGCACCTCTCCGTCGCCAGCTTCGCGATCACCAACACCTGCCCAATTGCTTGCCAGTCAAGTCAGCCTCGGTTGAAAAGCGGGGGCAGGGTGCAAAAAGTAATTGACATTCGTTGCGATACGATATACTTTCGTTGCGGTACGAACAGGATATAGGGGTGCTTCATGGCCACGATCAGTCATATCGCCAAATCCAGCGGGCTCTCCCGGACCACGGTGGCGGAAGTGCTTCGCAACAAGCCCGGCTACAGCGAGCAGACCCGGGCGAAGGTCTTAAAGTTTGCTCAACAATTGAATTACCGCCCGAACTACCTGAGTAAGGCCCTTGCCGGCGGCCGCAGCATGACCATCGGCCTGCTGGTCTCGTCGATCGATACCCCCAACGAAGTCGAGACCATGCGTGCGATTGAGACGTCGGCCCGCGATGAAGGCTGGCTGACGTTTCTGCTGGGCTGGGAAGAAGATCTCGACGAAACGCTTTGCTCGCATGTGGATGGTCTGGTCAGTCGACGGGTTGACGGCATTGTGCTGTATCGCACTCGGCCGTTGCCGACCAACGCGCGGAAACGGCTGGACAACTGCGGCGTGCCGGTGGTGTATCTGGGCTGGGTGCCGGATGATGCGCTGCACCTCGTGCGCGACGAGCGCAATACGGCGATTCACCAGTTGGCGGAGCATCTGGCGTCGCTCGGGCATCGACGGGTTGCTTACGTTCATTCCTACTTCGACACGCTTTACCCGGATCGTCGGCTGCGCCATTTTCAGCATGCCATGGCGGCGAATGACATTGAACTGGAAGTGTCGGAGCGGTGGTATTTGCCGCGCGGGATCGAGCACGAACTTGCCAGCTACCAGATCGCGAGCAAGGCTTCGCTTACCAACGGCCCGACCGCCATCCTCGCCCACAACGATCGCTCGGCTCGCGGCATCATGACCGCGCTGCATGAGCGTGGGGTGCGCGTGCCGCACGACATCGCGGTGGTCGGCTTCGGCGATTCGCCCCAGGCGCTCGCGGGTCGGCCGGGCCTGACCACCATTCGCCAGCCCAACACCGAGCTTGGCCAGGAAGTGTTCAAGCTGCTGCATCAACTGATTGAACAACCCGAGTTGGCGACCAGAAGAAAGCAGGTCGTCATTCACTGCGAACTTATCGTGCGGGGTTCCACGTCGCCTGACCATGTCGACGAAACGGCATGAGCGGGCGGGCAAATTGGATTCGTGGTTCATATCCCAATTGGACAGTCGGTTCACTTTTGACGTTCAGGAAAGAAAGGACCTTCCATCATGTTTGCGACAATGATCAAAAAGAGCACGCTGTGCTTCGCCGTCGGCGGCGCATTGGCAGCCGCATCCCCCGCGAGTGCGGAGATTGTCGGGCTGTGGCACTTTGACGGCGACTACAGCGACGCCTCGGGCAACGGCAGCACACTTGGCTGGGCGCCTGGTGACGCAGGATTTGACGATACGAACAAGCAAGTCGGCAGCCATGCCCTTCACGCGGGTAACGTCTCAGGTGTCTCATCCGTGGTCAGGCTCAACTTGGGGCCGGAGGCCAGCGCCTTGGACGGAAAGACCGAAGTAGGGCTTTCTTTCTGGGTTTACCGAAACGCTGAAGCGACGGGCAGTGCGAGGCTTTTCGCCTTTTCCAAAGGCCAGGAGTCTGACTTCGGGCTGCAACTAACGCACAAATATCAGTCATCAGCACACCAGTACTACCTTCAGAATTCGGGACTGGGAGGCTTTGGAGGGCAGTGGGGCCATACGGTTTCCATTCCGTATCAGGAGTGGACACATGTCGCTATCACGTCTGATGGAGAGACTGCTCGAATCTTTATTAACAACGTGCAATTATCTTGGACTTCTGCAGTCAACGGCGACGGAATCAATTTAGGTAACTACCTGCACCTTGGTGGTCAGTCACAAGGCACGGGTGGGCGGATCGATTCGTATATTGATGAGTTCATCATGTATGACGGTGCGACCGACGCTGATTGGGTAGATGGCGTTTACCAGGCTGGCCTCGCGGGCCAGAACATCCCCGAGCCGGGTAGTGCGGCGTTGGCGTTGGGCGGGGCACTGCTGTTGCTTAGCAGCCGGCGACGTCGCGTGTCGATGAACAGCTGATCGCAGATCAACAATCGTCCGTGTTCCTCGCAAAGAGAGATATCGGCGGCCGGGGTTGAAAGACCCCGACCACCTTTTCCAGGAAAGGTGTGTCATGGCGAAAACAGTCCTCCCTGTGATTGCGATTTTGCTGGTCGGATGGTTGCATACCGGCACGGCGGCCGGGGAAGCGATGGCGGGCGAGGTTGAGATCGTCGGCCTGTGGTCGTTCGACGACGATACGGCTGATCGGACCGGTTCGTGGAGCGGCTTTGGCAGCAGTGCACATGGCGGAATTACCTTGGACGAGCAGCGCGTCGGCATCGGCGCGTACTCGGCTGTGCACGGGCCGGAAACGCGCACCAACTGGCGGCACCACGCCACCGGGCGCATCATCCTTGCGAACGAAGCGGCGATCGATGGCGCGACGGCGTTCGGCATGGCGCTATGGGCTCGGCCGGTGAAGGTGTGGACCAGTCGGGGGCGAATCATCAGCTTCGGGCCCGAGGCGTTCGGCATCGGCAACGTGCCGGGCGATCGGGAGGGGCAGTTTCGTCTGGCCAATGCCGACTTTGTCGACGCAGAGGCGCTGGCGCCTTTCACGCTGCCGATGGATGAATGGACCCATATCGCCGTGACTGCCGACGGTGAAACGGTTCGCTTGCTGATCAACGGCGAAGTGATCAGTGAAGCGGCGCAGACCGGCCCGCTTAACGGCGGCGAACAGCTGTATCTCGGCGCAATCGGCAGCGGCGGGGTGGGATTGCTTTCGACGTACATTGACGAGTTGGTGTTCGTTCGCGGCCCGGCTGACGCCGCGTGGGCGCAATCGATCTACGAAGCCACGCGCTCCGGCGAGCCGTTGCCCTATGAGATGCCGCCGCCTCCGCCATTCGAGCCGGTTGAGCGAGACACGTCGAAGTACCTTCGGCTGAGCGTCGACGACATCGAACTGACCGCAGGCACGCTCGAACGCATTGATTTCACCGCCACGGAAACTCCGTTGTTCGGCGTTTATATTCCACAGCGCATGCTCCGCGATGAGGCGGTCACGCGGGAGGTGATTGAGGACCTCGAGGCGCACCATTGCAATACCATCATCGTCCGCCTGGGCTGGTGTATTGAGCGTGCTTCGCTTTTGCAGTTGTTTCATGAACACAACTTTCGCGTCTTTGTGATTGTTGCGCCGCCTTACGGGGCGGACCTTGTTCGCGAACATGCTGACGTCGCCCGACGCAATCAAGAGGGTGACACGCTCGACACTGCCTCGTTCTACGATGAAAGATACATCGAGTATTTACGCGAAACGTGGTTGGCGGAAGGGCTGAAAGGCCGGGGCATCGACGGTTTGATTCTCGATGAGCCTGCGATGCGCGACTACCGCATCGCGCTGCGTGAAGGCAAGCTTTATCACGCTCACCCGGCCGAGCAGGCGGCATATCGGCGAATGCATGGTGGGCCCTATCCGAGTGACCTTGACCTCACGGAACATCGCGGGACGCAGGACTACGAGCGTGTGATGGCGTTTCGTCGGCGGATGGTGTCCGAGTGGCTGCAACTGGTGGAAGAGGTGGTGCATTCGCGCGGCCCGAACGTGCAGTATCACATCGTGGTCACGCCGGACGTGGTGTCGAACTATCGGCATTCGGGTGGGTTTTTGCGGGCGTCGGAAGCGGCCGCGGTGGATGTCGAGGCACTGCTGCGATCGGACGGCCTGCATGGCATTCAGATGACCGCTTACCTGAATGCATGGGGCGGCCACAGTCCTGCCTGGGCGCAGCAGTTCCTTCCACTTTTTAAAGACAAAGCACACGAGCACGGCAAAGCTTCGATCTTCTGGGCGCAGGCTTACCTGGAGTCGCAGCGACATGTCGAGCGTGGTATTCAACCGGGCAACGTCGGCCAACTGATTGACTACACGGTGGGCGAAGGTGTCGATGGCATGTTTGTCTGGAGCTACCGCGGTTTCTCGCAAGACGACTACAACTGGGATGACTATTTCGAAGAATTCAGCGAGGCTGCGGCCCGCCATGTCGATCGGCCGGCGGAGGGATTGAAGGTTGAGGTGGTGGACGACAATGCCAACGCGGCGCGGCGTGTTCGCGAGCTTGGCGCGGGCGAATACCAGTTGCAGATCAGTTTTCCTGAGCCGGGCACTTATACGTTGCGTGTTCGCAATCGGCTGGGGTTTGAGCAGTTGATTCCGGTTCAGGTACATGCCAGACAGGAGTAACGGCTTGACGAGTAAAGCAGGACGAGTACGGATCGCCGGGGGAGTTGTCACGGCTGTTGTCGTGGCAAGCACGCCGATGGTCGAAGCATTCGACGGGTTCGATGGCGTGCAGTTCATGCTGCCCGCGGTACGCGATGCGTATGTGGACGATCCGATCGCGATGGAGTTGGGCGACGCCCGGATGATCGGCCAATTTTCCATCGTTGGCCCTTCGTTCGAGGTGACGTCCGAGCCGGTGTATCAGCGATTCCATGAAACAAAGGCGCTTTGGGGCGGTACGACAGTTGCGCGTATCGCCTATTCGCCCCGTGTGGCCGACGACTCGGGTGAAGTGCAGTTCGCCGTGGGGCGGACGGAAGACCCCGACCGCAACCTGTTTGACTATGCCAACGTCGAGAAGCGGGAGTTGGCGGGAGAGCATATCACACGATCGCTTGCCAGCATTCCCGCGGATTGGGTGATGTACGACGAGCCGAACTGGGGCTACGCCGGTCTGGTTGATCCCTTTGAATTGCCAGTGTCTGAAGCGTTGCGGGAGAAGGTGCACAATCGGCTCGGCCGGTCGCTTGAAGATGTTCGCGCCTTCGAGGAAGACCCGGAGGTGTGGCGGGTATTCGTTCAGGAACGTCAGCGTGCGTTGGTTGAATCATTGAAGCGTTGGTCTGAAGCCGTGCAGGATGCGGGGCGGAAGTCGGCCTTGAACATTCACCCGGCGTCGATGGAAAGCAGCGCCGTGGCCGGCTTCGAGATCGCGACCGCGTTGCATGTGCTCGGCGACACTGTCGATCAGATTGGCATCGATCCTTATTACACGCTGTTCGTTGAAGATCCGCGTTATGCGGGTTTTCTGCTGCGTCTGCTTGACGACGTGACGCCACGCGATTTGCCAATGATGGGATGGATCGACAGTGTCAACGGATTGCTTGAGAAATTGGCCATCAAGAATCCGCCTGCAGAGAGCATGAAGCCGCAGATCGCCAGCTATCTGGCCAACGGTTGCGATCATCTGGCGGTCTGGGCCCATGCCTACCTCGAGTCATTAAACACACGCGATGCATATCTGGAGGTGGTGCGGTGGGTGCGGCAGAACCAGTCGTTGTATCGCGGCAATCCAAAAATGATGACGGATACGGGGATTTTCTACTCCAACGCGACTGTCGCATCGTATGACTTCTTTCCGAAAGCTTGGTCGCACGGCACGGGGCCGTTTGGCCAGTATTTCACCGCATTGAACACGTATTACATGCTGACCGCGGCGAGCGTTCCGGTCCGCGTGATCTCGACGCCCCTGGGCTACGAATCACAACTCGCAGGCAAATTGGATGGGCTGCGTCGCCTGGTGGTTATCGATGCGGTTGTGATGACGGATGATGAGATTGATGCGATTGACAGTTGGGTGCGATCGGGCGGGGAGCTGATGATCATCGGCGACCCCGGCCGACTGACCGAACACAAGCAGACGCGCGACGGCGGGCTGGCGGGGCGGTATGGCATTCAACTGACGGATGTGCAGCCACGCGAGGGGCTGCAGTTTACCGACGCTTGGCCAACTGGTGTCAACAGCGTACACAGCATCGCGCTGGACGGGAGCAACGAGTCGGTGTTTATCGATCGATACCAGTCGAATCGGCAATATGCATTGGATCCGGATCATGATGAGCGTGCCCGGTATTACCCCGAACGTTGGCCGATGCATATCCGCAGCGGCGCGCTTGAGCCGACCACGACGTATGAAGATCCGCAACGACGCGACTGGCTCGCGCGTGGGGCCGCTGGGCTCGAGAGCGATGACAACGCTGTGGTACTTGCTCGGTATGCGGACGGTGAGGCAGCGGTGGTCAAGACCTCGGCGGGCGATGGCCGGGTCATTCATATCGCTCCGACCGACTGGCTGACCCGCTACCGTGACGCGGACGCGAGGCAGGCAGCTCGCACACTGCTGCACGAAATGTCGTCCAGTCAGTTTGTGCTGACAGGCCCGGACGAGCAAGACCTTGCCTCGTTGGAGCTGGTTGTGGCCGAGCGTCGGAGCGGCGGCGATCGGGGGATCGTGGTGCATCTGGTACGTCATGTGCACGACGATCAGGGGATCATCCCGAGCGACGGTCCGGTTGAGAACATCAAGCTGCAATTGCCTTTGGACTCTGGCGAGGTGGTGCGGAGTGTGCAGGGCTATTCGCCGGACATCGATGAGCCGACGGTGACGTTTGAGCAGAATGGTGAAACAGTTGAATTGATGTTTGAAGCGGTTGACGTTTATACCGCAGTGTTGATTTGGACTTCACCGCGTTCGGGCGATCGCTGAGTTATCTATTGGACAGGCATTATCATGAACCCCATCTGCAATCTACATCGAGGCACGTCGTCAGGGCACGGGAAGGCATTCACGCTTGTTGAGCTTCTCGTGGTAATATCCATCATTGCGATACTCATTGCATTGCTTTTGCCTGCGTTGCGGTCTGCTCGCGAGTCGGCCCAGCGAGCAGGATGCATGTCCAACCTGCGTCAGATTGGTCAGCTCATTGAAATGTACCAGCATGACAATGACGGCTGGACGCCGGCGGGTGTGTACACTTGGTTCGGGCAGCCCGGCAGCGGGCCGAATGACCATTATCACATGGTCTGGCGTGTTCAGTTGGAGCCGTATGTGGAAAGAACAAGCCGTGCGTATTTCTGTCCGATTGGTGTGTCGCATTTAGGTGGGCATCACAGGAACAGTGTTTACCGCTTGAGGCCGAGGTCGAGCAGCCTGCCGCATCAACACTGGAATGAAAAGATGCTCGTCAACACCCATCCTTCCGACTTTATTCTGATGCAGGACACGTCTCCATTTTATCATGGGCGGGAAGAGAGTCCGCAGTTGTATTTCGACAAGTCGGTTCGCATTGGCAAGTGGCAGAACTTTTTCAATGAAGGCCAGTTTGCGGAATGATGCGAATTGCATTCAACCCCAGAGGGTGAGCGGTGACCTCGCGTATGCCAACGGCCGCGGCCGTTGAGGCGGATCGTAACTGACCAGGTCTGCTACAATGCAGCCGACGGTGTATGTGGGTGATGCCGTGGGGCGGCGCTTTTCAAAACAAGGCCTTTATTGCGGATTCAGTGAGTCGACGGCAACCGCAACCGCAACCGCGAGCACGTCACGATGGGTATCTACTTTCACCGCGGTGAGTCGGATCTACACCCGCGATTGTTCCGGATGCGGTATTTTCAGGAGGCAGACTTGTCGTCGACTTTGAGGGTTGGGGCCGGCTGTGGCCGCGATACTGCTTCTCAACGACGTTCGGGCTTGCGTTGAACGATGATCTGCTACTTCGTCTGCAGTCAACACCAGTACACGATCGGGCATTTCCTCGCTGGCTGGGGCGAAGTGATGGCGGATCGCGTGGCGGTCGTGCCGTATGAATCGTTGGTTGGTCGGCCGACGATCCCGGCGGCCAGCTGCTACATTTTTTCCGATGTCGAGCGATTGACGCCGACTCGTCTGGCTGTCGCGATACGCATTCGCGAACATCTGGAGGCGGCGAACGTCGGGGCGAAAACGTCCGATGCACCGCGACTGTTGAATCATCCTGTCCGTACGTGTCGCCGGTATGAACTGCTGAAGATGCTCCATGAAAAGGGCGTTAACGACTTTCGCGTTCATCGTCTCGATGAATCGCCCGAATCCTGGCGGTATCCCGTCTTTCTTCGCATTGAAAACGATCATGGGGGGAGCCGCACGCAGCTCTTGCACGATCCGCCAGCGGTGCAACAGGCGATGGCGGACCTTCGACAGGCCGGCGTTCGGCTGGACGAGGTCATCGCCACGGAGTTCTGCGACACGTCCGTCGAGAGTGGCATTCATCGTAAATACGGGGCGTTCGTGGTCGGCAGGCAGATCATTCCTCGACACCTGATGTTTGGCAGCCAATGGATGCTCAAAGAACCGGAGCTGTGGGACGATCAGCTTCGCGATGAACAGCGGACCTACCTGGAGACAAACCCACACGCAGCGGCGCTTCGGGAAATCTGTGCCGATGCGGGTGTGGACTACGGCCGAGTCGATTACGGCATCGTCGACGGCCAGGTGCGGGTGTGGGAGATCAACACGAATCCGCTCATTCAACAGCAGGTGTATCAGACACAACGCGACCCCTACACCCATGAACTGTTTTCCGATCGTATACGCAAAGCCTTCGAAGAACTGGCAGCGGGGCCTGTGCCTAAGGATCTACCGAAGTTGCGCCTCAACGCGAGCCTTGCCGCACGCATCTTTTGCGAAAGGGCGAGTGGCTGGGGGCGACGGCGGGCGCGAACGCTGTTGAATGCAATGCGAGGGCAAGCTTGAGCAGGTAGTCGCTTCCGGCCGATCGCGATCAAGAGTTCTGTCAAGGGCGCGGCTTGCCATAGATGGCTTGAGGTCGACTGTAGAACGCCTGGTCCCACGGGCCATGTTCGGGCGGGCCGAGGCCGGAGGCTTTCCATCCGCCGAACGGGGCTTGTTCGTGGATGCGCTGGCCGATCGCATTGATGCGGAGGATGCCCGCCTGCGCCGCGTTTTGAAACGCCTGCTGTTCGTGCGCGTTGTCGCTGTAGAGGGCGGCGAGCAATCCCTGCTTGACGTTATTGAGTTGGCGGATGCCGTCGTCGAAGTCTTTGGCTTCGTTGAGCACGACGATCGGACCGAAGCTTTCTTCCTGCACCACGGGATCGTCGTGGTTCGGCGATTGCAGGATCGTCGGCTCGAACCAGTTTCCGTGTGCGAGATGGGCGGGGATGCGACCGCCGCTGAGCAGCGTCGCTCCACGCGCGATGGCGGCGTCGACGATGGCGGCGATGCGCTGTTGGCTGGCACGTGTGGCGAGCGGGCCGACGCGGGTGGCCGGGTTGGCGGGATCGCCGACGGGCAGCTTGCGGACGAGCGCGGCGAAGGCGTCGGCAAACGGCTGGGCGATGCTCTGGTGGACCATCACGCGGCGGATGGCGGTGCAGCGCTGGCCGGCGAAGCTGAACGCAGCTTCGACAAGGTCGCGTGCGACGGCGTTGATGTCACAGTGCGGCGTGATGAGCGCGGCGTTGTTGCCGCCAAGCTCGGCTTGAAGCGGTTTGCTGTGCACGGCGCAGCTTGCGGCGACCTGCCGCCCGACGGCAAGCGAGCCGGTGAACGTGATCGCGTCGACGCGTTGGTCGGCGATCATGGCCTGGGCCGGGGCCGCTTGGCCGAAGATCAGATTGACCAGATTCGCCAACCCCGTGACGTTGACAAGCGTGTCGATGAGCAACATCGCGACGCGCGGCGCTTCGATGGCGGGCTTCCATACCACGGTGTTGCCCCACGCCAGCGCCGGGGCGAGTTTGCCTACGGGCAAGGCGAGTGGGTTGTTCCAGGGCGTGATGACGCCGACGACACCGAGCGGACACGATCGCGTCCATACGCCATCGGCGATCGGTTGCATCGGTTTGCTGGCCAGGCTGCGAACGGTCGCCGACAGCAGCGCGAGCGCGTAATCAACCTCGGCGGCCGCTTCCCGCTGCGGCTTGCCGGCTTCGCACATAAGCAGGTCGATGATTTCATCACGCCGACACGCGATCGCCTCCGCCCAGGCGTGCAGTGTCTTCGCGCGATCTTCCGCCGAGCGGGCCGCCCACGCCGACTGCTGAGCTGACACGGCGGCGATGGCTCGCGCGACATCGGCCTCGCCGCCCATCGGCACGCGGGCGAGGCATTGCGAGCGGTCGGCGGGATTCCGTCGCGTCACAGTTTCGTGATGATGCTCGCCGGGCGCCCAGCGGCCATCGATCCAGCCGACCGGTAACAACGGCGTGTGTGACGCTGTTTCTTCCGCGTCACAAGGCGGCTGTGGCAAGCCGGTTTCACGCAGAATGGTTGCAACATCGAGAAACCGGCATGCCCGGTCCTGAAGATGATGGCGTGTCGCCGCAGCATGCAACGGATCGTAAGAGCCCACCGCATCGTCCGCGACCCAGACCGCAAAGCCTGCCTGGTATGCGTCGAGCGCTGAAGCCCGCACGCAGCCATGCGTATGCACGCCCGCGAGCACGAGCGTGTTCACGTTGAGTTCGCGCAGCGTGGTCTCGAAGTCGGGGCAGCCGAACGCGCTGTAAAACGGCTTGGCGAACACAGGCTCACCATCGCGCGGCGCGACCGCGGGTGGCGGCAAGGCGCCGGCCGTACCTTTAATGCATGCCCAATGGTCTCGCCGCCGCCAGTGCGGCATTCGGTCGACGCCGTCCGGCCGAACGAGCGTGTGCGTGTGCAGCACGGGCAAGCCCTTGGCGCGAAAGGCGGTGAGCAACGCCGCGGCGTGATGGACCACCGACTCCGCGGGCGGGTAGAGTGCCGCCGCGCGGAGGTAGTCGCGTTGAAGGTCCACGAGTAGCAGGGCGGGGCGGGCGTTCACGGGGCGAGGTCTACCAGAGCGTCATCGAGGTCGGTAGCGATCTGCCGTGCCAGCTCGCGCGTGCCGACGATCTGGCTGGCGGGGCCGGCGATGTCGGGGGTTCGCATGCCCCGAGCGAGGGTGGTTTGAATGGCCTGTTCAATGGTGTTGGCGACCACGGTCAGTCCAAAGCTTTCGCGGAGCATCATGGCGAGCGAGCTGATCTGGCCGATGGGGTTGGCGGTATCGGAGCCCGCGAGATCCCACGCCGCGCCGTGGCCGGTTTGATAGACCGCCCGGCCGCCGGGCCCGAAGTTGCCGGAAAAGGACATGCCGCGCGACGCCAGCAGCAGGCTGCCGCAGTCGCCGAGGATGTCACCGAACAGGTTTGAGCAGACGACGACATCAAAGTCGCGGGGGGCGGCGATCAACTGGTACGCCGCGTTGTCGATTTCGAGCACGCGCGTTTCGAGGTCGACCGAGGCGGTCATCTCATGGAGCTTTTCTTTCCAGAGCTGACTGATGGCGGGGATGCCGCCGGGCTTGGTGATGACCGCAAGTCGGCCGCTTCGCTGGTGGGCGAGCTGGATGGCGACTTCGAGGATGCGCTGGACTTCCGTTTCACGGTATCGGCAGTGCTGGTAGGCCGAGCGTTCACCGTTCGGCTGCGCCTGCGTACCGTAGTCGCCGAAGTAGAAGCCGCCGGTGTTCTCGCGTACGACGATGATGTCCGTGCCGCGGACGCATTCGGGGCGGAGCACGCCGGTGTCGTGCAGCGCGGCGAACGGCCGCAACGGCGTGAGCTTGCAGTACATTTCGAACTGTTGCCGCAGGTCATAGACAAAGCGCCCGCCGCCGGGGCCGCAGAGCACCGCGCCGCCGACGGCGAAGGTCGCCTGGCAGAAATCGACGACCTCTTGCGTGAGACATTGGCCGAATTGCCGCTGTGCCTCGTAGCCGATCAACCCGCCGTTGCGTAGGTCGAAGGTTTCGCCTGTTCGGTCTGTCACCACGCGGAGCACGTCCAGCGTCGCGTCGATCATTTCCGATCCGACGCCTTCGCCACGAAGCAGGCCCATCACGAACGGCCGACGCCGCTGGGGCGCGGGCGCAAACCCCGCGATCGCTGCCGTCAGCGCTTGCGCCACATCGGGCGTGTTCGTTTGACGCAGTACAGTCACGCATCACTCCCGGCATTCGTTGCCATCTGCCGTTCGTCAGTAAACGGCTTGAATCGCTTGAGTATGTATACCAGTCCGTCGCTGTCGCGGTAGCCGCAGTCGCCCGTGCGATAATAGCCCTCGGCGGTCAGTTCTTCCGCCGGCAGGGTCATGTGCTTCAGCCGAACCACCACCTCGCCTTTGCCCGCCGCGGGCAGCGTGTCGCCCGAGGGAGACAGGACGGAAAGCGCTACGCCGTCAAGCGGTCGGCCGACGCATTGCGTCGATCGACTCGGCGGCTCATCGCTGTCAACGCATAACGGCCCCGTCTCCGTCGCGCCATACTGCTGCCTGACCGGGCAACCCGACGCAGCGTTGAATCGTGCCGCCACTTCCGGTGACAGCGCCAACGACGAACTCACACACCAGCGCAACGGCGCTTTGGCCTGCCGCCAGAGGTCGGCGTCCGCCAACTGTTGGAGATGGGCCGGCCAACTGTAGAGCATTTCGACCCGGTACGTCCGCAGCAGCTCGGCGATGCGATCGCGCTGGGGAAGCTCGGCCATCGCCACCGTACCACCGAGCGAATGGACCAGCAGCAGCGCGTTGACCAGCCCAAAGCCGTGCGACAATGGCAGCAGGCAGAGCCCGGCCGGCCGACGCTCGCGCAGGTCATCAGGCAAGCGCGCCGCAACGCGGGCCACATCGTCGCGCAGCAGCGCAAGCGAGCGGAAGCGCGGCTTCGGGCGGGCCGTGGTCCCGGAAGTGAACAGCCAGACACCGGCCTGCGAGCCGTGCGGCGCAGGCTCGCGGTCGTCGGCATTGAGCAGGTCGGCAGTGTGCCGCGGAATCTGTTCGCGCGGCCAGTCCTGGTCGGGCAGAATCACCTGCAAGCCGAGGTTCAGTCCGGCCAGGAGCGTGGCGAGCCAGTCGACGCTGCCGGGCTTTACCGCGGGGTGATCGTGGCGGATGCGCTGGCCGGACTTGAAGCCCTCGTCGACAAGGCGAGCTTGTTCGCCGGCGACGCGGTCGGCCAGATCGCCGAACGTCACATCACCATCAGGCGTGGCCAGGGCGATCGCGTCTGGAAACGGTTGGGTTGCCGGCGCGTACCATGAAAAAGCTGATTGACCGTCGGCCGTTGATGTGGGATGGTTACGGATCATTGGTCTGCCTACTCTGTCCGTACTCATCAAAAGCGGCGCATCAAGCAAAACCGCATCAAGCCTGCTCACAGAGCGTACCCGCTGCCTCGCAATGGCGTCAATCAATTCGTGTGGTGAAGTGGGGGAGTGCTCACCGTGAAGATCGACCATCCGCCACGATACCGGGAGAAAATGCGATGATTGGATCAACCATGGATCGGCTCATTCGTCGGCCCGCGCGATACTTCTACGACGATTTCATGCGCCGCGGCGGCATCGGCAACACCATGCGGGCGTCCAAGGCCTACAACCGTTTGCGCTATGCCAGTCGCTGGCGGGAACATCGCCGATGTTACGACGAGGCCTTCGACCGGTTGCTGAAGGAGAACAACGGCGATACGCCCGCCAACGTCGCCACCAACGTCATGCGCGACGGCTGGGCCATCGACACCAGCAAGACCCTGCCTCACCTCAATGAACTGCTTGACGAAACCGACGCGATCATTCAGCAGCGGGCAGGCGTGAAGGATCTCAAGCGACGCGTCAATCTGGACAAGCCTTTCTGGCAGTCGCTGCTGGAGCCCGGCGATCTCGAGCGATGCCCGTCGTTTCTTAACTTCATCCTGTCTTCGCCGGTGCTGGAAACCATCGGCCGATACATGCAAATCGTGCCGGTGTTGTCGAAGACGATGCCGCCGGGCGTTCGCTTTGTCGAGTCGAATGCAGCGTTCGAAGACGAGCCGAACCCGCCGCTGCGTTCGAGTCAGTTGTTTCATCTGGACATTCACGATTCGCCGTTGGTGTACGTGCTGGTGCTGCTGCGCGACACGACGATGGAACATGGGCCCTGGTGCTTTCTGCCCGCTTCCGTTTCCAGCCGTGCCGAGCGGGCGCTTGGTTACCGCCGCTGGCGGGCGCCTTATCGCATTACCGATGAGCAGATGTACGCGCATGTCGATCCGAAGGAACTGATCCCGTTCACCTACCCGCGGGGCACGGTGCTGTTCATCGACACCAGTCGATGCTTTCACTACGGCAGCCGTAACAGCATCAAGCCGCGCATGCAGATGATGTACGGCTTCACGTCCGCCTGCCGGACCGACCTGACGCTGACGTACATGAAACCGCAACGCTTTCCTCTGTCGTCATCCGATCAGACACTGCGCAAACTCGTCCTGCAATAGCATCGTTGACCGCGACGTACAAATCGAATCTGCGGTGACACTCCGTGAGGATGCTGTCATTTGCCGTCGACGACGATGGTTTCGCCGGGCTTGAAATCGCGTCGGCCGAGGATGCAGTCGCGGATGACTTCGGCGATTTCGACGGGGTCGAGCGTGGCTTCGCGGGGGAGGACCTTTTCGGAGAAGTTCTGGCGAAGCATGGGGGTTTCGACGGCGCCGGGCGCGATGGCGACGGCTTGGATACCGAGCTTCGCGCCTTCGGTGGCGGTGCATTGGGTGAACATGTTGACGCCGATCTTGGCTGCGGCGTACATCGCGAAGCCGGGGAACGGGTCGATGCTGGACATGGATGAGACGTTGACGACGACGGCGGCGCGCTGCTTCTTGAAGGTGGGCCAGAGTGTGGCGGTGAGCAGGACGGTCGCGCCGAGGTTGGCGTCGATGGTGTCGCGGTAGATTTCGGGGGTGATCTTGTCGATGGGCAGCAGCGGTGCGTTGCCTGCGCAGTTGACGAGCGCGTCGACTCGGCCGAAGCGTTCGAGCACGGCTTCGCCGGCGCGGGTGATGGCCTGGGGGTCGGTGACGTCGGTGGGCAAGGCGATGACCGAGCCAGGCGCGTCGGGCACTTCGTCGGCGATGCGGAGGGCGACCTGATCGAGTCGGTCGGCCCGCCTGGCGAGCAGGGCGAGGTGGTAGCCTGCTTCGGCGAGCAGCACGGCTGTCTCCGCGCCGATGCCGCTGCTGGCACCGGTGACAATCGCGACTTTACCTGTGTCATCTGCCATGGCGTTTCCCTCTGACGGATTCGAGCGTTTCATGCCACACGCGGGCGCTGATCATATGCGCGCGTGGTGTGGATGGATGGTCCATTTGAGGTTCTCGCAGATTCGTCGTCGGCTGTCCAATAGCGCGGTGGCGGAAGCGAAATCATCGACGGTGAGCGGGGGGGGTTGTTAGGATGAAGGTGACGCAAAGGAGACATCGCTGATGGATGAACAAACAGGCTCCGATCAGAATGACGCGAAGGCGCGTGCGGACACGGCGACGCGGACGGTGTTGAACCCGTTTCCGGATCATCGCGACTTGTACCTGCTGGTGGCGGGATTGTTGCTCGGCGTGTTGCTTGGGCCCGCGGTGCTGGGGCAGGTTGCGCCGGGTGTGTATGACCGGGTGTTTGTCGGTGTGGGGCCGGCGACTGCGGAATTGCGGGAGGCGGAAGCGGAACATGCGGCGGCGCTGCGGCAGTTGCAGGAGACGGGGGTGAGTGATGCGGCGATGGCGGAGCGGGCGATGGGTTTTGAGCAGCAGCGAATGTTGCTGCAGGCGCAAGCGGAGCAGGAACGGTTGGCGCATCTGGGTCGCTTGACGGGGCGGATGCTGGCGTTGGTGTTCGCGGTGGTGGGTGTGATGGTGATTGAGTCGTTGGTGAGTCCGCAGCCGGAGGGCGGGAAACGGCAGGTCGTGCCGACGGCGTTGAGTCGGCTGGTGACGATTCGCTATGCGCTGGCGGCGTTGTGGCTGGCGGTGGTGGTGGCGCAGCCGACGTTGCTGGGGCAGGTGCCGGTGGTGTTCGCGGGGGCGGTGATTGTGGTGGCGCTGGTGGTGGCGTTTGTGCCGTTGGGCGGGCGGAGCGCGGGCAGTGAAGCTTAAGGTTCACTGCCTTGAGCGGGCCTCAGGTGAGTTGGGGGTCGAGCCATTCGCAGAGGGTGTGGTAGAGCAGCAGGTGCAGTTCCTGGATGCGGGCGGTGGTGTCGTGGGGGACGATCAATTCGACAGTGGCGAGGCCTTTGCATTGGCCGCCGGCTTTGCCGAGGAAGGCGATGGTGTGGACGTTGCGTTCGCGTGCGGCTTGCAGGGCGAGTCGTACGTTTTCGCTGTTGCCTGAGGTGGTGAATGCGACGAGGACGTCGCCGGGCTTGCCGTGTGCGTGGAGCTGGCGGGCGAAGAGCTGGGCGGGGGGATAGTCGTTGATGAGTGCGGTGACGAGCGAGTGCTCGGCGGTGAGGTCGATGGCGGGATAGCCGGGGCGTTCGAGCTTGTATCGGCCGGCGATCTCGGCGGTGAAGTGGGCGCTGTCGGCAGCGCTGCCGCCGTTGCCGCAGCAAAGCAGTTTGTTGCCGGCGAGCAGGGCGTCGCGAAGGACGGCGGCGGCGCGTTCGAGGTCGGGGGCGAGCTGCTCGGCGGCGGCGAAGAGGTCGCGGGCGTCGGCGAGGTTGGTGTGGAAGGTTGAACGGATGTCGGAGGTGGGCATGAAGTGGTTCCGGCGGGTGATCCGGAGTTGCGAGGCGCTTCACTCCGGCGTGGGGTGACGGTGGTTGTCAGGTCGTGGGAGCGGTGGGCGCGGGGAGGCCGAGGAAGTTGGCGAGCAGGTGGGGGCCCTCGGTGGTGAGGAAGCTTTCGGGATGGAACTGGACGCCTTCGAGCGGTGCGGGGCCGAAGACGTCGGGCTTGGCGCGGAGGGCCATGATCTCGCCTTCTTCGGTCCATGCGGACTTTTCGAAGCGTTCGTGGTCGAAGGTGTCGGGGAGGATGGTGAGGCTGTGATAGCGGGTGGCGGTGAAGGGGTTGGAGAGTCCTTGGAAGATGGTTTTGCCATCGTGGTGGACGGGTGATGTTTTGCCGTGCATGAGGCGGTGGTTGCGGTCGACGGTCATGCCGTGGGTGTGTGCGATGCACTGATGTCCGAGGCAGACGCCGAGGAGGGGGAGCTGGCCTGCGAAGGCTTTGATGATGTCGTTGGAGACGCCGCCTTCGCGTGGGGTGCAGGGGCCGGGGGAGACGATGATGCGTTCGGGGTTGAGCTTGCGGGCCTCGTCGACGGTGATCTTGTCGTTGCGATAGACGCGCAGGTCGAGCGTGGGGTCGAGCTCGCCGATGCGCTGGACGAGGTTGTAGGTGAAGCTGTCGTAGTTGTCGATCAGGAGGATCATGGTATGGGAGATGATAGCGAGGGGGCGGGGGGATTGCAGGTTTGTGGGGTGTGTTGGGGGGTGTGATCGTGGGTGTGGGGTGGGGGTGGTTTGAGAGGGTTAGGGGGACCCACGGATTCGCTGCGCTACATCCGTGGGCTTTATGTGGGGGCGGGGGCCTAGGATTGGGTATGGATGGTGAGAAGATATTGCAGCGGCGGTTGATGGGCGAGCGGGTGCCGATGGCGGTGAAGATCGGGTACTTGTTTTTCGTGCTGCTGCTGGTGCCGGTGTATGCGGTGGTGCATGGGTGGGCGAATTTCTTGTGGTTTTCGAATGTGGCGCTGTTGGTGACGTTTGTGGCGGTGTGGGTGGAGAGCCGACGGCTGGTGAGCATGATGGCGGTGGGGGTGCTGCTGCCGGAGGCGGCGTGGAATGTGGATTTTCTGCTGGGGCTGGTGGCGGGTTGGCAGCCGTTGGAGCTGACGGCGTACATGTTTGATGAAGATCTGAGCGCGATGGTGCGTAGTCTGTCGCTGTTTCACGTGGCGCTGCCGGTGCTGCTGGTGTGGCTGGTGTGGCGGTTGGGCTATGATGTGCGTGCATGGCGATGGCAGGTCGGGCTGGGGTGGGGGGTGTTGTTGCTGACCTATTTGATCAGTGAGCCGACGGCGAACATCAACTGGGTGTTCGGGCCTGGCGAAGAGCCGCAGCAGTGGATGCCGGCGGCGGCATGGCTGGGTGTGATGCTGGTGATCTACCCGTTGGTGATCGTGCTGCCGACGCATGCGCTGCTTCGCTGGTTGTTTGGCGGGGCGGGAGCAGGTGCAGGTCGTGCGTAGAGCGGCGTGTCGGGGCGTGGGGCAGGAGGTCTGGATGTTTGTCGGCTGGCATGGCAGTGAGCGGATTGGACGGCTGGCGAAGCGCGGGCTGCTGGCGTTTTTGCTGGTGGTGTTGCTGTTGGTTTGGCCGGCGGGTTGTGCGACGACGGTCGTGCCGCCGCGTGATCCGGGCGATCCGGTGACGGTGTATCTGCTGGATCATGGGCATACGCCGAGCTTGATCGTGCCGACGCCGGAGGGGGAGCTCGCGCGCTATGCATTCGGGGATATGCGTTACTACGGGCGTGGTGAGCGTAACGTGTTTACGGGGGCGCTGGCGATGCTCGTGCCCACGGCGGGCGGGTTGGGTCGCGGTGTGTTTGAAGACCCGTCCAGCCCGGAGGCGGTGGTGGCGAGCTTGCCGGTGCACGTGGACCGTTTTTATCCGATCGTGGTGGAACGCGACGCGGCGTTTCGGCTGTACACGCAGCTCGAAGCGCAGTTCGAAGAGGCGAGCGATACGCTGGTGAGCAATCCGCTGGTCGGGCTTGATTTCGTGAACGCCGGGCAGGGGTATACGTGGTTTTACAATTCGAATCATGCGGTGGCGGACTGGCTTCGCGAGTTGGACTGCGATGTGATCGGGCTGGCGTATGTGTCGCGTTGGGAGATCAAGCCAGCGGAGCAGTCGCGGTGATTGGCGGGGCGACGTAAGCTAGGCGGCATGAGCAGCGACATAGCCAGCGATACAAGCAAACAGGCACCACTGGCCATCGTCACCGGGGCGACAGGGGGCATCGGCGCGTGCGTGGCGAGGCGGCTGTCGGGGCGCGGTTATCGCGTGGCGCTGCTGGGGCGGAACATGGCGCGGTTGGCGGAACTGGAGGGCGAGCTGGCGACGGGGCCGGGGTGTGTGAGTCTTGCGGTTGACTTGAGTCAGCGCGAGGCCCGCGCGGACGCGTTGGCGGGACTGCTGAGCGAGCATGGGCCGGCCGAGGTGCTGGTGAACAACGCGGGGTACAACACATATCAGCGGTTTGCGGAGATGTCTGCCGAGGCGTACGCGGACATTACGGAGGTGAACTACAACGCGGCGGTGGAGCTGACGCGGATGGTGCTGCCGACGATGTTGGAGCGGCGGCGGGGGTGGGTGGTGAATGTTGCGTCGGTGTCGACGCGGATGGGGCCCTGGGGCCATTCAGGTTATGCGGCGGCGAAGTCGGCGTTGATTGCGATGACGCAAAGCCTCGCGGCGGAGCATGCGGGCAGCGGTGTGCACTTTACGTATGTGAGTCCGGGGATTGTGGACACGGGCTATTACAGCGGGCCGACGATGGGGGGGCTGTGGCGATCGGTGCGAAAGCATGCGATATCGCCGGACCGCGTGGCGATTGGGATCGAGCGGTTGCTCGATCGGCCACGGCTGGCGTTGTCCGTGCCAGCGCATTATCGCGTGCTGGACTGGATCGTCGCGCTGAGCCCGGCGTTGGGGCATCGGCTGGTGGCGTCGCAGAGTCGGCCGAACGGCAAAGCGGCGCCTGCGCGGGGCGACGGTTAACGGGTTTATTCGTTGATGCCAAGCGAGGCCTTGGTGAAGAGGCTGGCGAAGGCGTAGCCGGCGGCCTCGATGTTTTCGCGTGCGCCCTCTTCGCGGTCGATGACGGCGACGATCTTGACGATTTTCGCGCCGGCGGCTTCGAGGACCTTGGCGGCTTCGAGGACCTGGCCGCCGGTGGTGGCGACGTCTTCGACGATGAGGATGCGGTCGCCTTGCTCGAGTTTGCCTTCGAGTTGCTTGGCGGTGCCGTAGTCTTTCTTCTGGTTGCGAATGAGGACGGTGGGCTTGCCGGTGGCGATGGCGGTGGCGGTGACGAGCGGGATGCCGCCGAGTTCCGCGCCGGCGAGGCGGTCGACGTTGTCATCGACGTGTTCGGCGAACTTTCGGCCGAGCGATTGCAGAATGTCCGGCTGCGTTTCGAAGAGGTACTTGTCGAGGTAGTAGTTGCTCTTGCGGCCGCTGCGGAGAGTGAACTCGCCGCGCAGCAGGGCCGTGTCGCAGATCCGCTGGATGAGTTGGTCGTCGTTCATGGCCAGCAGTATAGGAAATCGCGGTACACTGCGGGCATGGCAAGGGAACTGGCTGGAAAAGTGATATTCATCACGGGCGCGAGCAGCGGCATTGGCGCGGCGACGGCGCGGCTGTGCATCGCGGCGGGGATGAATGTGGCGTTGTTCGCTCGGCGTGAGGCGAAGCTGCGCGAGCTGGCGGGCGAGCTGGACGCGACGGGTGAGCGTGTGCTGGTGGTGGCGGGCAGCGTTGAGCGTGATGAAGACATCGCCGAGGCGCTGGAGCAGACGGTGCAGCGGTTCGGTCGGCTGGATGCGGTGTTTGCCAACGCCGGCTACGGGCTTTGCATGTCTGTCATGGGCATGACCGACGAGCAGCATCATGGCATTTTCGAAACGAACTACTTCGGCACGGTGCGTACGCTTCGCGCGGCGGTGCCGCTGCTTCGGCAGACGGCGGACGGGTTGAAGCATGTGCTGGTGTGCAGCTCGGCGGCGAGCGAGATCAGCCTGCCGCTGTACGGCGCGTATGCGGCGACGAAAGCGGCGCAGGACTCGATCGCGGGCGCGCTGCGGGCTGAGTTGAGCGGCGAAGGTTTTTCGGTGACGACGGTGCACCCGGTGGGGACGAAGACGGAGTTTTTCAGTACGGCCGGTCGGCTGTCGAATCGGAAGATCGAGGACGACACGCCGAACACGCCGGCGATGTTTGCGCAGACGGCGGAGCAGGTGGCGCGGCCGATCGTGCGGGCGTTGCGTCGTCCGCGGCCGGAGGTGTGGCCGATGATGCCGGTGCGTTTCGGGCTGGCGATGGCGACGGCGTTTCCGCGGCTGGCGGCGTGGGCGATGCGTCGGCAGTATCGGGAAAACGTCGATGGGTGATGGGTGTTTGGCGGGATCAGTTGTCGGTGCGGCGGACTTTTACGTGCATGCCGTCGATGGCGACGATGTGGACTTGTGAGCCGGAGGCGATCGTGCCGGCGGCGGCGAGGCATTCTTCGCGCTTGCCGTCGAACACGCATGTGCCGACGGGTCGCAGGTCGGTGACGGCTCGGCCTTTCGCACCGACGACGAGGCCGTTGACGTCTCGCGCGGCGGGGTGGGGCGGCAGGGACGTGCCGTCGTCGTCGGTCTGCTCGGCGTCATCGTCGGATTTGAGTGAGAGCGCCCGGCCGATGGGCGTGTTGGGCCATATCTTGATGGCGAAGCCGATGGCGAACGGCAGCGCGAGCATGGCGAAGGTGGCCCCGATCAGGCCCAGCACGGCGGAGTCGAGGAAGAGGCAGATGATGCCGCCGACGAGTGCGACCGCCGAGGCGATACCGATGAGGCCGCCGGAGGGCACGAAGATTTCGATGAAAAACAGGCCGATGGCGATGGTGATCAGCACGATGCCCCAGACGACGAAGTTGGTTTCGTCGGCAGGCTGCGGCTGCTGTTGGCCGGCCTGGGCGAGTGTGAGCAGGGTGATGGTGAGCATGTCGCAACATTATTGCCTGCTCTTGTCGTCCGTGCCAGTTTCGGGCGTAAATCGGTCTCGGTTGTGGAACGGATGTTGGCGGCAGGCTCGGCTGAATCGCGGCAAATGAGTCTCTACATTTCGGGAGGTCCCTGTTACACTTGTGGGCGGGAGGACCGCGTCCATGAGTAGTTCTGTATTTGGATCAAGAGGTCAACCGACGCCACCGAATCTTGCTCGGCAATTCACAGCCAGGCTCCAGTCGCGAAATTTTGATTCGGACCCCGCTGGCAATATGGAGGCGCTGTCGGACGCGTTGCTCAACGACGCTTGTCGCGAGCGCGTTTCCGACGTTCACCTCATGCCGGCGGGCGACATGATGCGTATCCGCTTCCGCGTTGACGGGGACCTGATCGACGCGGCGCAGGTTTCGCAGGCGATGGGCGAACGCGTGATCAATCACTTTCGCGCGATCGGCGACATCGACACCAGTCACCTGTTCCGCCCGGTGGAGAGTCGGCTTACGTACATGCTCGACAATGAAGAGCTGGACCTTCGCCTGGCGGTGACGCCTTGCATGGGCGGCGAGGCGATGGTCATTCGCGTGCTGCATCCGGAAACCGTGCAGCAGAACATCGACAGCCTCGGCCTGATCGACAGCGACCTACAGCGTGTCAGCGACTGGCTCGACACCGCGTCGGGCATGCTGCTGGTCTCCGGACCGACCGGCAGCGGCAAGACCACGACCGTCTACGCGCTGCTGCACGAGCTCAAGCAGCTTCGCCGAAGTATTTACACGATCGAAGAGCCTGTCGAGTATCAGATCCCCGGCATCTGTCAGATTGAGGTCGACGTCGACCACGGGTTGGATTTCGCCACCGGCCTGCGATCGCTGTTGCGGATGGATTCGGATTTTCTCATGGTCGGCGAGGTGCGTGACCATCGCACGGCCGACGCCGCGCTCGACGCCGCAGTGCGCGGCCGAACGCTGATGAGCACCATCCACAGCCGCGATGTCAGCGGCGTGATCACCACGCTGCGCAACTGGGACATCCAGAACCACGAGATCGCCGCGGCGGTTACGCTCGTCATCGCCCAGCGACTCGTGCGCAAGCTCTGCCCGGAATGTCGTAAAGAGAAACGCCCGACGGAAGAGCAACTGCGCTGGCTGCGATCCGCTGGCGTGGAAAACGTACGCGGTGTGTTTCACAAGGGCGGCTGCGATCATTGTCATGGCCTGGGCCACCTCGGCCGAACCGGCATTTTTGAAGTCTGGCAGGTTGACGAGGACGATTACGAAGCCGTGCTCGCCGGCAAGGACGAACGCGCGATTCAGCGCGACCTGCTCGATCGCGGCCATCGCACGATGCTTCGCGATGGGCTGGAAAAAGCGGAGATGGGCATCATCAGCCTTGACGAGCTTCGGCGTGTGCCCGACCTGCTGCCACACCGTCGGCCGGGCTCGATGGACATCGCCGCGGAGGCGACCGAACCGGTCGGCTCATCGCAAGCCGACGAGTGAGTTGTCACGGATCACTTAAGTGTCAGTCATCAGTCTGCGATTAGAAATCAGCCTCCGCCACCACCGTGTCGATGATCTGTTTGACATCGACGCCCTCGCCCGCGGCGGCGTAGTTCAGCAGCACGCGATGACGCAGCACGTGCATCGCCACCGCTTTGACATGAGCGGTGCTCGGCGTGGGCTCGCCTGCCATGGCGGCGGCCGCCTTCGCCGCGTGCACCAGCGCCTGGCCGGCGCGCGGCCCCGCCCCCCAGCCGACGTACTGTCGCACGGTCGCCGAGGCGTCGGCGTCGCCCGGCCGTGTCGCCCGCGCCAGTGACACCGCCACGTCGACCACATGCTCGCTGACCGGCATCCGCCAGACCAGCGACGCGTCACGCACCAGTTGCTCGGCCGACATCACCGGCTGAATCGACTCGCTTGCGATGCGCGGCGACTCGGCGACGATCCGCTTCTCCGCTGCCTTTGTCGGGTAGTCCATCCACAGGCTGAACAGAAATCGATCGAGCTGCGCTTCAGGCAGCGGATATGTGCCCTCCTGCTCGATGGGGTTTTGCGTGGCGACCACGACGAACGGCTCGTCGAGCGGGCGCGTCTGACCCGCGGCGGTGACCTGATGCTCCGCCATCGCCTCCAGCAACGCGGCCTGCGTCCGTGGCGGCGTGCGGTTGATTTCGTCGGCCAGCAGTAGTTGGGCGAACAACGGGCCGGGCATGAAACGTAGCCGACGCTCGCCCGTGGCCGGGTCTTCCTGAATCAGCTCTGTGCCGATGATGTCCGACGGCATGAGGTCGGGCGTGAACTGGATGCGTTTGAAGGCGAGGTCGACCGCCGCGGCGAGCGTGCGGACGAGCAGTGTCTTGGCCAGCCCCGGCACGCCGACGACAAGCACGTGGCTTTGGCAAAGCAGTGCGGTGAGCAGCGTGTCGATGGCTTCGTCCTGGCCGACGATGACGCGTTGGAGCTGTGAGCGCAGCTCGGCCCAGCGTTCGCCGATGCCGTCGAAGGCGGCCAGTTCGTCGCGCGTGAGGTCGTCGGACATGCACACGAGGATACCACGACAAGGCGGCCCGTCCCGCTTCGCGGCTGACCGGCTGTCGCGTATGATGACGGCATGATGCTACTGCTTACGCTGCGGCGGGTGCTCGTGTCCGGTTGTGCTTTGCTGCTGTGCAGCTCGTTGGCGACGGCGGACACGTACACCGCCCGCGATACGCTCGGGCCCTTGCACGACGACCGCGCCGCGGCAGCGCGGTTGCTCGAGCGGGTGTATTGGGAGGCGACGTCGTTCGAACTGACCGTGGGGCCGTCCGAGTTGGCGGACGAGGGTGATGCGGTCGTGCGGTATCCCTCGCCGCTGCCGAGCGGCAATTCGCGGATGGACACGGTGGCGATGCTGTGGTTCAAAGCACGCGACGCGTCGGGCGAGTTGCTGGACGAGCCGGCGCCGGCGGTGGTGCTGATTCACAGCATGCACGGCCGACTGCTGTTCAGTAAGACGATCGCCCGCGCCTTTTCGCGGCAAGGTCTGCACGCGTTCATCATGCAGATGCCCGGCTATGGCGAGCGGTCCGAGCCGGGCATGTCGGGCGTGGTGGCTGTGTTTGAGAACGCGAGCCAGGCGGCGGCCGACGCGCGTCGGGCGCGTGATGCCGTGGCGGTGCTGCCGCAGGTGGCTGACGGTCCGATTGCCTTGCAGGCGACGAGCCTCGGCGGGTTCATCGCGAGCGTGGCCGCATCGCTTGATGACGCGTTCAACCCGGTGATGCTCGCGCTGACTGGCGGCAATGGCTGGGACGTTCTGCACAAGGGCGACCGCGATGCCCTCGCCGCCCGCCGCCGACTGGCGGAGTATGGCTACACCGGCGACACGCTGCGCGAACGGCTGGATCTCATGGAACCACTGCACGTGGCTCATCGCCTGGACCCCGACCGAACGTGGCTTTACTCCGGCCGACATGACACGGTCATTCCGCCCGCGAACGCCGACGCGCTTGCGGAGGCGATCGGCCTGGACGAATCGCATCACCGCCGACTGAACGCCGACCACTACTCCGCCATTTTGCAACTGCCCGTTCTCATTCAGGAGATGGTGCAGTTGGTACGCAATGCCGACCGGTGAGGCGGGGGCGCGTCACACGCATTGCGTTTTCACTCGCCATCGAGTTGAGCTACGCCGATGACGCCGCAGCCGATGCGCGGGCCTGCGTCGCCGAGCGGCTGGCTGCCGTCGTCTTCATCGCGGTGGACGATCACGGCCCGGCCGACGATGGGGTTGTGCGTGCCTGCGAGTGAGATGTTTTCCACGATGAGTTCAAACTCGGCGACGCCGTCGTCGTCAGCTTCGAGGTTGCCGAAGTCGCCGGCGTGCAGGTGGGCTTCTTCGTCGTTGGGGATGCCGTGGGGGTGGCCTTCGGGGTTGTAGTGTCCGCCGGCGCTGGTGGCGTCGTCTGCGGAGCAGTCGCCGAATTCGTGCACGTGGAAGCCGTGCTTCTGGTTGGGTTCGAGGCCTTCGATGCGGGCGGTGACGGTGACGCGGCCGCGGTGGTCCTGCTTGAAGCGGACGGTTCCGCTGGCGTCGCCTTCGGACGTGCCGTGCACGACGGCGACGAGTTCGTTGACGCCGACGAACGGCGGCATGGGTTCGTGGGAGTTGTTGTTGTGGTGGTGGCCGTGATTGTCCGCGGTGGCGACGATCGCCGCGCCGCCGCAGCTGATGAGAATGGCGGCGGCGGTGATGATGCTGAGCGTGGAGATGGTCTGTGTCATGGTGGGGCGTCCTTTTTTCGGGGTCGTCTCGTATCAGGCAATGAAACAATCTTGCCTTGTCATGGTTGATCTTCTGTCGCGAGTGGGGGTGGGTCAAGTATCGGTCGCGGTTGATGAGCGTGAGGGAAGCCTCTCGGCCGACTGGATGATGCCTTGGCGAGCGGGGGTGCATTCGCTAACCTTGGCGATCATTGTCTGTTGAGATGATCGAAAATGAACGCGGCTTATAGGGGCTGACCATGGCGAACGGGCCGGGCTCGAGCGAAAACTGGGGCACGCGTGCCGGGGTGATCCTGGCGGTGACGGGCAGCGCGGTGGGGCTGGGTAACTTTCTGCGGTTCCCCGGCCTCGCGGCGGAGTGGGGCGGGGCGTTCATGATCCCCTATGTGCTGGCGTTCCTGCTGCTGGGCTTGCCGGTGGTGTGGGTGGAGTGGTCGGCCGGTCGGTGGGGCGGCCGACAGGGGTACAACTCGATCATCGGCATCTTTTTCGCGATGAGCAAAAGCCGACTCGCGCCGTACCTGGGCACGATCGGGATGCTGATTCCGGTGATGATCTACATGTTCTACGTGTACGTCGCGTCGTGGTGCCTGGGCTACGCGTGGATGTATGCGACCGGGCAGATGCGCGGCGTGGACAATTATGCGACTTTCGCGCTGGACTACATCGGCTACACGCAGGACAACGGCTGGGTGTTTATGAACCCGTTCGAGTCACCGTTGATTTTCCTGGTGATCACGTTCGTGCTGAACTTTATTTTGATCTATCGGGGGGTCACGCGCGGGATTGAGTTGTTCTGTAAATATGCGATGCCCGTGCTCGCGGTGATCGCGTTGATCATGCTCGGGCGGGTGTTGACGCTCAGCCCGCCGGAGGACGCACCGGAGCGGACCGTGCTCGCCGGGCTGGGGTACATGTGGAACCCGGACTTCGCGGCGCTCGCGAACCCGATGATCTGGTTGCAGGCGGCGGGGCAGGTGTTCTTCTCGCTGTCGATCGGCTTTGCCATCATCATCACCTACGCCAGCTACATGCGCAAAGATGACGACGTGGCGTTGTCGGGCCTGACAGCGGCGTCGGGCAACGGGTTTACGGAGGTCGTTCTGGCGGGGTTGACCATCATCCCCGTGGGCTTCATGTTCATGGGCGATGCGATCAGCGAACGCTTGGGCAGCTCGTTTCAGCTTGGGTTCATGGCGCTGCCGAATGTGTTTGACCAGATGCCGGGCGGGCAGTTCTTCGGCTTCCTGTTCTTCTTCCTGTTGTTCCTCGCGGCGGTGACGAGCACGCTGTCGATGCTTCAGCCGCCGATCGCGTTTCTGGAGGAAGGGCTCGGTGTCGGGCGGAAGGCGGCGGTGACGTTGCTTGGCTTTGTCACCGTGATCGGCTGCGGTTTCGTGGTTTACTTCATGAGCGGCGCGGTCGCGATGGATACGATTGAATTCTGGGCGGTGGACATGGCGATTCCGCTGCTGGCGTTGGTGATTCTGTTGATGTACGGCTGGGTGCTGGGTGTTGATAAGGGGTTCGATGAGCTTCGTCGGGGCGCGGAGATTCCCGTGCCCGGGTTTGTGATGGTGTTGATCAAGTACGTTTCGCCGACGTTCCTGGTCGCCATCTTCGCAGGGCTTGTCTATACCAGCCTGCTGGCGGACCGGCCGGCGGATGCAGACCCGACGCCCTTCGAGGTGCTGGTGGACAACCCGGTGGCGCAGCTTTCATTCGGGCTGATCCTGGCGGTGTTGGTCTTGTTCGTCCTGCTGACGGGGCAGGCAGTGGCGCGATGGCGGAAACGTGAGCTTGCACAGACGGAGGTGTCGCCATGACTGCTGAAGGCTGGATCATGATGCTGGTGTCGGTCGGCGGGATGTGCGCGTTTCTGGGCTGGTGCGTCTACAAGGTTGTGGCCACGCCCGGCTCGACGGAGCACCTGCATAGTCAGGCGGATATCGATCCCGGTGACCGTGAGAAAGATTGAGGCGGTATTCGCGATGCGGTGCTGCGTTGTCCGCGCGGCGCGATTGAAGGTTGAAACAGGCGCAACTCGGCCTGAAGCGCTGCGTGCAGCGCGGCGCGGTCTGGCGGGCGATCGGCGCGTGGGGGGCGCGGTGCGTCGAGGCGGTGGATGGTTTCCAGCAGCAATCGTTCGAGGGTGGGCACGTCGGCGCGGTTCAGCAGCAGGCGAAAGCTTGACGGCAGGTGCTGGTCGGGCGGCGGGGCGTGCCAGCAACTGGGGTTGAGGGCGAGCAGTCGGCGAAGCAACTGCAGATCGCGATCGTTGGATTCCGGCATGGCATGGCCCCCCCGGGTGCTCACAGCCCGACATTTCGGCCAAGATTGGCTGATGTGGGTAAATAGGTATTGCTAACAATCATATCACAATTAAAATACGATGACAGGTCTGACGCAAGCATTTTTCCCGTCGGGGGGTCGGTATGGATCGGAAAAAGCCGCTGAATCTGACGGTGCCCGCTGAACTGGCTGAGCGTTTTGAGCGCGTGTGCAAAGACTTCGGCCACGGCAAGCAGAAGGGCGTCGTGCTCAGTGCGGCCATTCTGATGTACCTCGGGGCCGACCCGAAGCAGCAGGGCGATGTACTGCGTCAGGTGATCCGCCAGGACATTGCTGAAGGTGTGGACCGCATGACGGAACGTGCCCGGGCCGTTGAGAAGTCGCGGTCGAAAGGTGACGGCAAGGGCGACGGCTCAGCCGAGCCGAGCGATCGCGCTTCGCGACGAAAGCCGCCGACGAATCGGAAGAAGCGTGGCAAGTAGGGTGCACGTTGATCGAGCGCAGCGACCGCCACGGCCAGGCGTGCGCTCGGCCGGTACACTGTCGGCGTGAGCAAGCAGCGGTCCGAGCAATCCGCGAATCGCCAGCCACGTTGGAACGTGGACGTTGCCGACCGGCTCGCGGCGCAATGTTTTTTCATCCAGCGATTGGAGCGGCGGACGGGCACGTCATTTCACCGTCAGCCAGGCATTGAGATACACCTTACCGACGAGGGTCGCGGTCGGCTGCATGTCGCCGGCCAGGCGATCGATCACGCGGCCCGGCATGTGATGATCTTCCCCGGCGAGGCGGCGCACGAACTGCACGCCGACCCGGAAACGGCGTATCGACGTACTGTGATCTGCTTCGACCATACGCGCCTCGCATCGGTCGGACGAGAGGCGGGCGTGCCGCTGCTGGATGTGCGGTGGCTCGACACGCAGCCGGTGCATCACCTTCGCCTGGGGCTGTCGGCGTACACGGAACTGGCCTCGCTTTGTGAGCAGATGGACAACGAAGCGCTGCTCACGCGAACCGGCTGGCAGGCGATGGGGCTGGCGCTGTTGACGCAGATCATGGCCCGGCTGCAACGATGGGCGGCGGCGCAGGCGACGCTGGGCGTTCATGTCGGCCCGGAAGATGGGTCCGATCTTGTGCAGCTTGGCTGCGCTTATGTTCAGGAACATCTCGACGAAGACCTTTCGCTCGAACGCGTGGCGGGCGTGCTTGGTGTCAGCTCGGCGCACCTGACACGATCGTTTCGGCTGCATGTGGGCGTGCCGTTTCATCAGTATGTGCTTGCGCAGCGCGTGCGCGAGGCGTGCCGGTTGATGTACGAACGGCCGAACGTATCGTTGACGCGCATCGCGATGCAACTGGGCTTTGGCAGTTCGTCGAGCTTCAGCCGAACGTTTCGGCGGATCACCGGCCAGAGCCCCACGGCGTATCGGCAGCAGGGGCGTCGAGGGGTTTGAGTGGCTTGCCTGAGGTCAAAATTCGTCAAGTCGGATCGTCACGATTCGGCAAGCAGATATGGCGCGCCCGCTTAGCATGGTTCGGGTGTGGACAATGCATCACCTTGCCAGGAGACATTGACGATGCTGATTGACGTTGACGTGCATCATACGACGCCTTCGAAAGAGCAGTGGCGAAGGTGGACGAACTGCAGCCGGGGCAGTCGAAGGTGGTTGATGTGGCGGGGAAGTCGGTGGGGGTGTTTCACGAAGGTGGGACGTATCACGCGGTGCTGAACTTTTGTCCGCATGCCGGTGCGCCGATCTGCCTCGGTCGCGTGCGCGGTGCGGTGGTGGTGGATGACGAGGGGCGAACGGGCTACGACCACGAACGGCGGGTGTTGCGGTGTCCGTGGCATCACTGGGAGTTTGATCTGGCGACGGGCAAGCCGTTGACTGCGATTCGAGAAAAGTTGAAGACGTACCCGGTGCGCGTGGAAGGTGATGAGATTCAGGTTGATATCTGATTGTGTTGGTTCGTCGATTTTCACGGGCCCGCGTGGGCGCGGGGGCTAAATGGAGCGTGGCGTGCCCCAGCCGCCGCCGCCGGGGGTTTGGATTTCGAGCGTATCGCCTGGCTGACAGGTGATGGTGCACTTGCCGGGGAGTGGTTCGCGTTTGCCGTTGGGGTGGATGAGGATGTTGCGGCCGGGCTGTGCGGGCTCGCCCCCGGCGAGGCCGTAGGGAGCGTGGCGTCGGCGTTCGGTGAGCAGTGTGAGTTGGACGGGGGTGTCGAAGGTGTATCGTCGGATGAGTCCGTCGCCGCCTGCGTGTTTGCCCGCGCCGCCTGAGCCGGTGCGGATGGCGTAGGCCTGGACGCGGAAGGGGTAGGCGTGTTCGAGCGCTTCGACGGGGGTGTTGAGGGTGTTGGTCATGTGAGTGTGGATGGCGTGGCCGCCGGGCGCGTGGGGGCCTGCGCCCGCGCCGCCGGCGAGCGTTTCGTAGTAGGCGAAAGGCGGGTGGGAATGTGGAATGTGGGATGTTGGATGGGGGATGTTGGAGGGGCCGGGGGGCGTTTGGGTGAGATTCGACATTCGCGATGCCACATCCGACATGTTCTCCGTGCTGCCGATGGTGAGGTTGTTCATCGAGCCGGCGCTGGCGGCGGGGGCGATGTCGGGCAGTGCCTGGGCGATCGCGCCGAAGAGGGTGTCGACGATGCGCTGGCTGGTTTCGACGTTGCCGCCTGCGACGGCGGCGGGGTAGGTGGCGTCGACGATGGAGCCGGGGCGGGTGAGCAGGGTGACGGGGCGGAGGACGCCGGAGTTGGAGGGGATGTCGCTGCCGGGGTCGCTGGCGGCGAGGCAGCGGAAGACGTACATGGTGGCGGAGAGGGCGATCGCGCGGACGGCGTTAACGGGGCCGAGCGTCTGGTCGTCGCTTTCGCGGAGGTCGACGGTGGCGTGGTCGGCTGCGATGGTGAGGGTGCAACGGATGGCGATGTCGTTGTTGCCGTGGCCGTCGTCGTCGAGCAGGTCGTGGAAGTGATATTGGCCGTCGGGGAGTTTGTGGATGAGGTTGCGGACGAACCGGGCGGTGTAGTCCTGCAACGCGGCGGCGCAATGGGCGAGGCGCTCAGGCGTGTGGTGTTCGGTGAGTGAGGTGAGTCGGGTGATGCCGACGTCGAGGGCGGCGCATTGCGCGAGCAGGTCGCCGCGGCGTTCGTCGGGCGTGCGGGTCTGGTTGCAGATGTTGGTGATCAGGTCTTCGGTGAGGCGGGAGGGTGGGATGCGGACGCCTTCGTCGTCGATGTGTTGTGAGATGGGCAGCGAGCCGGGCGTGATGCCGCCGACGTCGGCGTGGTGTGCGCGGTTGGCGACGTAGAAGTCTGGCGGGGCGGCAGCGTTTGGCGTGGCGGTGAGGAAACAGGGGGCGACGACGGTGATGTCGGGCAGGTGTGTGCCGCCGGCGTAGGGGTCGTTGACGATGAAGCGGTCGCCGGGGCGCATTGTGGCGGGGTCGAACTTTTCGAGCACGGCTTTGACCGACAGTGGCGCGGAGCCGAGGTGGACGGGGATGTGTGCTGCCTGGGCGATCATGTCGCCTTGCGGGTCAAAGATGGCGCAGGAGAAGTCGCGCCGCTCTTTGATGTTGGGCGAGTAGGCGGAGCGCATGAGGCGGACGCCCATTTCTTCAGCGATGGAAGCGAACAGGTGTTTGAAGACTTCAAGCTCGATCGGGTCGAGCGTGGCGGTGTCATGGTTGGTGGTGTTCATCTTGTCGCTTGAGCATGAGTTGGCCGAGCGTATTGACGACGCCGTGCCAGTCGGGCGGGATGAGGGTGGTGGCGGAGTATTCGGTGATGATGGTGCGCGGCGGGAGGCGGTCGTTGGCTCGGAGGGCGTCGCGCGGGATGGCGTGCCAGGTGTGTTGATGTTCGCCTTCGTGGACGGTGACGTCGCGGGTGGCGGGGGGCGGGCTGTTTTCGTTGCGTGGGGCGAGGGGTGGAATGTTGACGGGTTGCTCGCGGCCGGAGGCTTGCCAGCGGGCGGCGACGAGTTCGATGGGTTTGTCGGCGGCGGTGTAGCCGTAGAGTCGCTGGTGCTCGTCGAGGAAGCGGGCGATGGGGTTGGGGTGATCGAAGGGGACGGTGATTTCGTAGGACTGGCCGAGGTATCGCATGTCGATCGCGCGGTGGTCGAGGCGGTCGGCGTCGGGGAGGTTTTCGTTGGCCATCGCGGCGTCGGCCTGTTGCTTGAGTGTGGCGAAGGCGGCCTGCACGGCGGGGTGTGATTCGAGGTTCGCGTCGTCGGGTTGCACGGTGACGAGCAGGGCGTGGGAGAAGGTGTAGGTGGGCGTTGCGCCGAGCATGCCGACGGCGCTGAGCAGGCCGGCATGTTGCGGGACGAGGACGCGGGTGATGCCGACGGCGTCGGCGAGTCGGCAGGCGTGCAGTCCGCCCGCGCCGCCGAAGGGGACGAGCGTGAAGCGGCGCGGATCGCGGCCGCGCTGGAGTGAGATGCGGTGCACGGCTCGGGCCATGGTCGCCTCGGCGATGCGGAGGATGCCCGCGGCGGTGTCGTGCAGGGCGAGGTTGGCGCGCGTGGCGATGGTGTGGACGGCGGCCTCGGCGCGGGCGCGGTCGATGGCGAGATCTTCGCCGAGCGAGATGTCGGTTGGCAGGTGGCCGAGGGCGACGTGTGCGTCGGTGACGGTGGCGAGGGGTTGGTCGGGTTGTTGTCGGCCGTAGCATGCCGGGCCGGGGTTGGCGCCGGCGGACTGGGGGCCGACGCGCAGCGCGCCGCCGGGGTCGAGCCAGGCGATCGAGCCGCCGCCCGCGCCGACGGTGTGCATGTCGATCATGGGCAGGCGGACGGGCAGGTCGCCTGCTTCGCCTTCGCTGGTGAGCACGGCTTTGGGATCGCAGAGCGCGACGTCGGTGCTCGTGCCGCCCATGTCGAAGCTGATGATGCCTTCGACGTCGGCGTGCTTCGCGACCGCGGCTGCGCCGAGTACGCCGCCCGCGGGTCCGGAGAGTACGGTGCGGACGGGGGCGTTGCGGATGACGTCTGGCGGCAGCGTTCCGCCGTGTGATGCCATGATGCGCAGGTTGGCTTCGCCGAGTTCGTGCGTGAGTCGATCGAGATAGCGCACCATTTTCGGCGCGACGACGGCGTTGACGACGCAGGTGGCGGCGCGTTCGTACTCGCGATACTCCGGCAGCAGTTCGTGGGAGACGGTCAGGTGCAGGTCGCGGCCGAAGGCATCGCGTAAGGCGTCGGCGATGCGGCGCTCGTGCTGCGGATTGGCGTAGCTGTGCAGCAGACTGATGGCGACGGCGGTGACGTTGAGGTTGCGCAGTTGCTCGATGAGGGTATCGATGTCGGTCTGGTTGAGCGGCTGAAGCACGCGGCCGTCGTGCGCGATGCGCTCCGGCACGCCGAGGCAGCGGTCGGTGGGGATGGGTGGTTTGGGACGATGGGGGACGAGTGCGTAGAGGTCCGGCCGATGCTGGCGGGCGATGGCGAGGGTGTGCTCGAAGCCTGCGGTGGTGATGAAGGCGGTGTTTGGTTTCGAGTTCCGAGTTTCGAGTTTCGAGTTGGGGTGGCTGGCCGAACTAGAAACTCGAAACTCGGAACTCGAAACTTCCTCGATGAGTGCATTGGTGGCGACAGTGGAGCCGTGGATGACGTGCGGGGGGTGGTCGTGGCGTGAAGGGCGGTTGGCTTTGCGGAGCAGGTGATCGATGCCGACGAGGACGGCGCGGGCCGGGTCGTCGGGGGTGGACAGCAGTTTGTGCGTGGTGTGGACGCGACGGTTCACGTCGAGCAGCACGAGGTCGGTGAACGTGCCGCCGGTGTCGACGCCGACGTACACTGGGGCGTTTGTGACGGTTGATCGCTGCACGGGTGCGGTTTTACCACAAACTGTTTGCCGTGTGGGGGATGTCGGCTTTGTCGTGATCGCGTTCGGTGGGTATCCTCATCGCCATGACAGAGAATTCTCCCACCCCCGGAAGTCCCGGAAGCCCCGGAAGCCCCGGAAGCCCCGGAAGCCCCGGAAGCCCCGGCACCCCCGGAAGTACGTCTGAAGCGCCTGGCCGCATCACGGAGCAGCAGGTGCGGCATGTGGCGAAGCTCAGCCGACTTCGGCTTAGCGACGATCAGGTGCACCAGTTCACCGAGCAGTTGGCTGACGTGCTGGACTACGTGGCGAAGCTCAATGAGTTGGACGTGGAGAACGTAGAGCCGATGGCTCACGCGATGGACCTGCTGAACGTGCTGCGTGAAGACGCGGAGAAGCAGGGTCTGTCGGTGGAGGAAGCGCTAGGCAATGCGCCGGACGCGTCGCCGCCGTTCTTCAAAGTGCCCAAAGTGCTCGGCGAAGCGAGCGGAGCGTGATAACCGGTTTCGAGTTTCTGGTTCCGAGTTTCGAGTTTGCAGCGATGCGAACCGGCTTGGCAACTCGAAACTCGGAACTCGAAACCAGAAACTGATTGAACGATGAACCCTACCGAAACCACCCTCGTTGAACTGCGTGATGCGATTGCGGCCAAGGATGTGTCGGCCGAGCAGGCGACGCGCGCTTATCTGGACCGAATCGAATCGCTCGACGGCAAGCTGCATGCGTACCACGAAGTGTTCGCGGAGCGGGCGATGGAGCGCGCACGCGATGTGGATGCGGGCAAGCTCACTGGCGCGCTGGCCGGCGTGCCCGTGGCGATCAAGGATGTGCTGGCGACGCAGCGCGGCACGACGACGTGCTCGTCGCGGATGCTCGAAGGCTTCAAAGCGCCGTACCGCGCGACGGTGGTGCGCAAGCTGGAAGAGGCTGGTGCGATCATCCTCGGCAAGACGAACATGGACGAGTTCGCAATGGGCTCGTCGTGCGAGCATTGCGCGTGGGGGCCGGTGACGAATCCGTGGGGTGAGAATCGCGTGCCCGGCGGCAGCAGCGGCGGGGCGGCGGCGGCGATGGCGGCGGATATGTGTGCCGGCTCGATCGGCTCGGATACGGGGGGCTCGATTCGACAGCCGGCGTCGTTGTGTGGCGTGGTGGGGCTCAAGCCGACGTATGGGCGCGTGTCGCGATGGGGGCTGGTGGCGTTTGCTTCAAGCCTCGACCAGCTTGGCCCGTTCAGTCACACGATCGCGGACGCAGCGCTGCTGCTGAAGGTGATGGCTGGGCATGATCCGCTGGACTCGACGAGCGCGAACATTGCCGTGCCGGACGATCTGGATGATGTCGACATCAAGCCGGAGAAGCTGCGCATCGGCCTGGCGAAGCAATACATGTCCGACCAGAACGACCCGGCGATGAACGAGGCGATCGAAAAAGCGAAGCAGGTTTACCAGCAACTCGGCGCGGAGATTGTTGAAGTCGACTTGCCGCATACCGATTATGGCATCCCGGTGTATTACATCGTCGCGACGGCCGAGGCGTCGAGCAACCTCGCGCGATACGACGGTGTGCACTATGGGCATCGCACGACGCAGGCGGAAGACCTTGTCGATCTCTACTCGCGCAGCCGAAGCGAAGGCTTCGGTGATGAGGTGAAGCGACGCATCATGCTTGGCACGTATGCGCTGTCCAGCGGCTATTACGACGCCTACTACTTGCGTGCGTTGAAGGTCAGGCGGTTGATCAAGCAGGACTTTGACAGCGCGTTTGAGAAATGCGATGCGATCCTCTGTCCGACGACGACCGGGCCTGCGTTCAAGATGGGCGAAAAAACAGATGACCCGTTGTCGATGTATCTCAATGACGTTTACACCGTGCCCGCGAGTCTGGCGGGTATCCCGGGTGTGACGCTGCCTGGCGGCTTTGCGGATGCGGAGGGGCAGCGGCTGCCGCTTGGCATTCAATTGCTGGGGCCAGCGTATCAGGAGGCGAAGTTGCTGCGTATTGCGCGCTGCTACGAGGCGCAGACGGATCATCATCGTGCACGGCCGACGACGGCCGGCGCGGTGTGAACGTCGACCCTGCACGCATGTTGCTGGGGGAAAGCCTTAATCTGCGAGCGTGACTGGGGTTGACGCCGTAGAATCCCGGGACGCAACTGAAGCAGTGCGTGGGGATGAGCGGGAAGTGCGGGTGGCTGACGCCTTGGTGTGGGAGGAGCGAAATCCGAAAATTGATGACCTGGGAAGACCCCAAGCTTGATTCAGGGGTCGACATGGGCTAAAAAATGCTGGCGGAACGCCGATCACGCGCGCCGCCGCCCAACCGCATGCTTTCTCCCCTCCGCCCCGTTGTCGCTTCGGCGACAGCGGGGTTTTTATTTGGGGGTGCAGGTACGCCTACGCGGATTCGCATTTAGCCGCGGGCCTTGGCCCGCGATCTTGACCCGTTGGGCAAAAAAAGCGGTGCAAGGACCGCTGCTAAATCTTGGAATTGTAAAAACCGCTTTGTCGTACTAGCGGTTGCGAGCTTTCAATTCGCAACAAGTGCGCTGCCGACCTAAGCCGGCAGGCTGAGTGACAGTTCACACGTTGCAACTGAAACTCGAACAGGCGAGCTTCACGCGCGCGTGGCTTTGATGATGCGTGGCGGGTTTTGCGGTCGGCCGGCTTGCGCGTCGGCGAGCGGGGTCTGGCCGAGTTTGTCGACGATGTCCAGGCCTTCGACAACTTTGCCGAAGGCGGTGTACTGGTTGTCGAGGTGCTGGCAGTGTTCGCGTCCGAGGCAGACGAAAAACTGCGAGCCGGCGGAGTCGGGGTCGGCAGTGCGTGCCATCGAGAGCACGCCCTTTTCATGTTTGCGATCGTTGAACTCGGCGTTGACGGTCCAGCCGGGGCCGCCCGTGCCGTCGCCGCGCGGGCAGCCGCCCTGGATGACGAAGCCGGGGATGATGCGGTGGAAGGTCAGGTCGTCGTAGAAGCCGTCGTCGACGAGCTTGAGGAAGTTGTCGGCGTGGCCGGGGGCGACGTCGTTCCACAGTTCGAGCAACAGTGTGCCTTCGGACGTTTCCAGTTTGACGCGAGGGTAGTCGGGCATGTGAAATCCAGGGTCAGGAGTCAGGGAATCGTAGTCAGTTGGTGTTGTGCACGGCGACGTGCAGCTTGCGTGTGCGCGGGCCGTCAAATTCGCAGAACCAGATGCCTTGCCACGTGCCGAGCACGAGTTCGCCGTCGCGGACGAGGACGGTGACGCTTGAGCCCATCATGGAGGCTTTGACATGCGAGGCGGAGTTGCCTTCGCCGTGCCGGTAGAACGGTTGGGACCAGGGCACCATTTTATCGAGTTGAGCGAGCATGTCGTGGACGACGTCGGGGTCGGCGTTTTCGTTGATGGTGATGCCGGCGGTGGTGTGGGGCACGTAGGCGAGGGCCTGGCCGTCACGGACGCCGGCGTCGCGGACGGCCTCGCGGACGTGGTCGGTAACGTCGAGCATTTCGTCGCGTTGATGCGTTTTGACCGAATAGCTGCGCATGGCCGACATGATACGCGCTTGCGGCGGGGCTTGCAGGCGTCGGGACGTCACTTCTTATCGGCCGCGGCAGAGGGGCGGGAATTTATGCCGAAAATGCCGTCTGGGGTATTCAGTCGGGTCACGCCGTTGCCGATAGATGGGTGGATCGAGCGTTTCCTGCGTTCTTTGTGTTCCTTGAGGGAGGTACAACCATGTCGACGCCCCGTATCAGTGTGATCATTCCGTGTCGTGATGAGGTGGTTGGGCTTGAGCGAACGCTTTGCAGCGTGATCGATCAGGGCTATGAAAATATTGAATTGCTCGTCGCGGACGGCGGATCGGTCGACGGCAGCGTCGAGCTGATCGCGGAGTATGCGGAGCATATCGCGTGGTGGCATAGCGGGCCCGACACCGGCCCGGCCGACGGGGTGAACCTGGCGATGCGACACGCGACGGGCGAGATCGTCGGCATCCTCCACGCGGGCGACCTTTATCTGCCCGGCGCGCTGGAAGCCGTGATCGAACGCATGGTCGGCGAATCGCGCAGCGACTGGGTGGTGGGCCACGGTGTCCGTACCGATGGACAAGATGGCGAGCAGGGGCGATACGATGCGGTCGCGCCGGCGTCGCCGGTGTCGTTTCTCATGCATGACACGGGGCAGTTGCCGACGTCGGCAGTGTTCTATCGAAAGAGCCTGCTTGAGCGGCATGGCCCGTTCGACGTGCGGTTCCGCTTTGCCTGGAGCTATGAGATGCATGCCCGGCTGATCATCGCCAACCGTCGGCCGACGGTGGTGGGGCGATTGCTGGTGGCGCATCGCGAAGACGATCGCGACAACGACTCTATCAATCGCACACTGCGCCAGGGCATCGAGTACATCGAAGTGGCCGAGCGCTTTGGTGAGCATCTGCCAATCAAGCAGCAGTATGCCCTCTGGCGAAACACGGACGAACGTCGACGCATCTACGCGCTGGCGGAAGCGGAAATGAAATCGGGGCTGGCGAGGCGGCAATTGTGGCAGCGGCTGCTGCGTCGGCCGTGGTGGCTGGCGAGCCCGAGCTACCGCCGTATGTTGCTGCATGGCACGGACAGCCGCGATGACAAAGGCCACGATCACGACCAGACACGCCACGCGGCGTAATGCCATGAGGCTATTGAATCATTGAGTGCTCGGGTGGTTTGGTGAAGTGAAACGGGACGAGAAAGCACCTACTTTGTATAAAATCTCCGCCGCCCGTTGAAGAGCTTCGCCAAACCACCAGATCGCTCAAAATGTAAAGGTCACCTTCCCCAGCCGCGGGTGGGGCCGTCGCCGGGCAGGCCGGCGTTTTGCGGTGCACCGGCGAGGCGGGCGGTTGTGCCCATCGCGCGGAGTTGATCAAGCTGACGGGCGCCGATGCGGACGCTCATGGTGACGTCGTCGCCTTCATATCGGCGGTTAATCACACTTGCCCGATTTTCGAGAAAGTTGATCGCCTTGCCGTCGCCGGTGTGCATGGTGATGTCGAGTTGATCGAGCTGGCCGCGCACGGCTTCGCGTACGCGTTCGACGAGCTGGTCGAGGCCTCGGCCGGTCTTTGCGCTGATGGCGATGCTGTCATGGTGCTCGCTTTGAAACGCGTCGATGTCGGAGGCGTGTTCGATCGCGTCAATCTTGTTGAGTACGAGCAGACGCGGCTGCGCGTCAGCGCCGATTTCATCGAGCACTTCCATCACTGTCTCAAGTTGCTGCTTTGCGCGTGGGTGAGCCACGTCGAGCACGACCAGCAGCAGGTCGCTGTGCACAGCTTCTTCGAGGGTCGCGCGGAAACTGGCGACGAGGTGGTGGGGCAGGTCGCGGACGAAGCCGACCGTGTCCGAGAGCATGGCCGTGTCGCCGCCGCCGAGGTTCCACTTCCGCGTGCGTGTCGAGAGCGTGGCGAACAGCTTGTCGTCGGCGTAGGCTTCGCCTTCGGTCAGCGTGTTGAAGAGTGTGCTCTTGCCGGCGTTGGTATAGCCGACGAGGCCGACGGTGAAGTAGTCGAGGTTTCGCGCGGCGACTTCGCGTTCCTTACGGCCCTGGATCTGCGTGATTTCTTTTTTGAGTTCGCTCTTTTTTCGCTGCACGATGCGGCGGTCGATTTCGAGTTGCTGCTCGCCGGGGCCGCGCGTGCCGATGCCCGCCGGCGCACCGCCGACGATGCGTTCGAGGTGGGTCCACATCGCGCGGAGGCGCGGGTAGGTGTACTCAAGTTGAGCGAGCTCGACCTGAAGCTTGGCTTCGTGCGTGCGGGCGCGGGCGGCGAAGATGTCGAGGATCAGCTCGCTGCGGTCGAGCACTTTGCGTTCGACGATCTTCTCGATGTTGCCGATCTGCGAAGGCGAGAGGTCGTTGTCGAAGATGATGACGTCGGCCTTGAGTGCGCTGGCCATGTCGCGCAACGCTTCGACCTTGCCCTTGCCGACGAAGGTGCTGGCGTTGGGCTTTTGACGCTTTTGCATCAGCTCATCGACGACGACCGCGCCGGCGGTGTCGGCCAGGGATCGCAGCTCGCCGAGCGGGTCCTGCGGATCGCGGCCGTCGTCGGGCAGCAGGCCCGCGGCGAGGATCGCGCGTTCGCGCTGGACACTGAGTTGTTCACGGTTGATCTGTGTGGGCATGGTGGAACTTCGCGTATCGTGAATCGTCTCGTCAGTGTAGCGAGGGATGCGGCCTTTCGCGGCGCTTTGGTCCGGTTTTGGGGTAGACGGGTTAAAGCAGTTCGGTTAATGTTTGGGTTATGGATGAGGCGTTTGAGTATTGCGACGGCCTGCCGAACGGCCCGGTGCGTGGGCGCGGAGCGGGGCTGAATCCGGGCAACCGGTTTGAAGACGTTCGGCTACACGTCCTCGGCGAGCACCTGGACGCGGTGCTGGTGGAGCATGATGCACAGCGGCAGGTGACGACGCGCGTGCTGCGTGACCAATCGCGCACGCTGATCAACTACGTCGACCCGGCGAAGAGCCCGGACATTGGGTTTCGATGGACAATCAATCCATACCGGGGTTGTGAGCATGGCTGCATCTATTGTTACGCGCGGCCCGGCCATGAGTATCTGGGGCTGTCGAGTGGGTTGGATTTTGAGACGACGATCTTGGCGAAGCTGGACGCGCCGGCGTTGCTGGAGCGTGAGTTGGACAAGGCGACGTGGCAGGGCGAGCCGATCGTGATGGCGGGCGTGACGGATGTGTATCAGCCGATCGAGGCGAAGCTGCGGCTGACGCGGGGGCTGCTTGAGGTGATGGCGCGGTGTCGGCAGCCGGTGAGTCTGATCACGAAGAACAAGCTGATCCTCCGCGATCTCGATCTGCTGATGGAACTGGCGAAGCATGATGCTGTGCACGCGGCGGTGAGTCTGACGACGCTGGATGCGACATTGGCGCAGCGGATGGAGCCGAGGGCGAGCCATCCGCGCGATCGGCTTGAGGCGATACGGCAACTCAGCGCGGCAGGCGTGCCGGTGACGGTGATGGCAGCGCCGATCATTCCCGGGCTGAACGATCGTGAGTTGCCCGCGCTGTTGAAGGCGGCGGCGGAGGCGGGCGCGACGTCGGCAGGGTATGTGCTGCTGCGGCTGCCGTACCAGATCAAGGCGCTGTTTCTCGATTGGCTCGCGCGGCATTACCCGCAGCGGGCGGGGAAAGTCGAGAGCTTCATTCGGCAAGCACGCGGCGGCGAGTTGTATGAGGCGACGCACGGCAAGCGCATGCGCGGTGAAGGGGCGATGGCGGAACAGATCGGCGACGTGTTCCGGCTATTCAGGCGGCGGTACGGGTTGACGGGACAGCGACACGCGCTGTCGAGCGATGCGTTTGTGCGCCCGAACCGCGATGGGCAGATGTCGCTGTTTTGACGTTTAGCGCACGCTGTCCACGACGCGGCTTTGCGCGCTCCGCGCCACCGCGTGGGCGCGGGGGCTAAGCCGTTGATGCGATCACACGTCGAGGTTCTTCACGTCCAGCGCGTGCTCTTCGATGTACTTGCGGCGGGGTTCGACTTCCTCGCCCATGAGAATGCTGAACAGCTTTTCGGCTTCGCTGGCGGCGTCCCAGGTGACGCGGAGCAGGACGCGATTTTCGGGGTTCATGGTCGTGTCCCAGAGCTGGTCGGGGTCCATTTCGCCCAAGCCCTTGAAGCGTTTGATCTCCATGCCGCGCTTGCCAGCGTCGAGCACCATCGGGACGAAGTCAGCCAGGTTGACGACCGCGTCAATGTGGGGGTTGCCTTTGAGGTCGATGGTGTGCAGTTCGAAGCGGGTGGGTTCGAGTTCGCCGGTGACGGATTCTTTGCGTCCGATGGTGTAGTCGTCGGCGGAGAGGCCGACCTCATCGAGACGGGCGAGCAGTTGTTCGAGCGGTTTGACCTCGTGCAACTCGTGGCGGACGGTGCGGCGGGCGGGGGCGGGTGTTGCATTGCCGTTGGATGATTGGCCGTTGGCCGATTCGCCTGTGACACGGTCGAGTTCGGGGTCGGCTTCGTTGAGGCCATGCTTTGCGCGGAAGGCGTCTTCGTCCTGTTCGGACCAGAAGAAGTAGTCGCCGCCGACTTCGGTAAATTCGAGGCTGTGGGGGACGGCGAGGTGGATGCGGGGGAAGCGGCGTTCGCCCTTGGGGTCGTTCTCGCGGAGGGTGAGCAGGTGCCCAAACACGACGCCGCGGCGTTCGAGGGTGTGCACGAGGTCATTGACGCGTTCGAGGGTTTTGAAGAGGGCGAGCAGTTTTTCGCCGGTGATGCGCTGCTCTTCCGTGCGATCTTCGCGGAAGGCGATCAGCGCGGCCTGGTCGAGGCCGAGCTCGGTGAGCACGTTCTTCATCGTCTTTTCGTTGAGGACGAACTCGCTCTTCTTGCCGCGGGCGATCTGGTAGAGCGGCGGCTGGGCGATGAAGATGCGGTTCTGGCGAATCAGGTCGGGCATCTGGCGGAAGAAGAATGTCAGCAGCAGCGTTCGGATGTGGCTGCCGTCGACGTCGGCGTCGGTCATGATGATGACCTTGCCATAGCGGAGCTTGTCGGGGTTGAAGTCGTCGGCACCGATGCCGCAGTTCAGCGCCTGGATGATGACGCGGATTTCCTCGAAGCCGAGGATCTTGTCGAGGCGGGCCTTTTCGACGTTGAGGATTTTACCCTTGAGCGGCAGGATGGCCTGCGTGCGGTGGTCGCGGCCGGCCTTGGCGGAGCCGCCGGCGGAGTCACCTTCGACGAGGTAGATTTCGGAGTTGGCGATGTCTTTGCTGGTGCAGTCGTAGAGTTTGCCGGGCAGTCCGCCGGCGTCGAGGGCGCCCTTGCGGCGGGTGAGCTCGCGGGCCTTGCGTGCCGCTTCGCGGGCTTGCGCGGCCATGACGCCTTTCTGGACGACGCGCTTCGCGTCGTTGGGATGCTCTTCCAGCCAGGCGGTGAGGCGTTGTCCGACGCTGGTGTTGACGAAGCCTTCGACCTCGGCGTTGCCGAGCTTGGTTTTGGTCTGGCCTTCGAATTGCGGGTCGGAGACTTTGACGGAGACGATGGCGACGAGGCCTTCGCGCAGGTCGTCGCCGGTGGGTGCGGAGTCGCCCTTGAGCAGGTTGGTGTTGCGGGCGTAGGAGTTGAGTGTGCGGGTGAGGGCGGTCTTGAAGCCGGAGAGGTGCGTGCCGCCTTCGACGGTGTTGATGTTGTTGGCGAAGGTCAGCAGCGTTTCGTTGTAGGAGTCGTTGTATTGCAGGGCGATTTCGACGACGAGGCCTTGTGCTTCGTCATCGACGCGGAAGTAGATCGGGTCCTGGTGGATGACGTTCTTGCCGTCGCTGAGGGCTTTGACGAACGCGGCGATGCCTTCGGGATAGTGGAAGGTTTCGGTTTTGTTGGTCGCTTCGTTTTCGAGGGTGATGGTCAGGCCGGGGTTGAGGTAGGCCAGTTCACGGAAACGGGTGACGAGGGTGTCGTAGCGGAAGGTGATGTCGGGGAAGACTTCGTTGTCTGGCTTGAAGGTGACTTTCGTGCCGGTTTTCGTGCGTTCGCCGATGACGTGAAGTTCTTCGGAGACTTTGCCGCGTTCGAAGCTCATGGCGTAGAGCTTGCCGGCGCGAGCGATTTCGATTTCGACGTATTCGGAGAGGGCATTGACGACGGACGCGCCGACGCCGTGCAGGCCGCCTGAGGTTTTGTAGGCGTCGTGGTCGAACTTGCCGCCGGCGTGCAGGACGGTGAAGACGATTTCGACGGTGGGTCGGCCGTTGAGGTTGGGGTTGGAATGCGAGTAGGGGCCGACGGGGATGCCGGAGCCGTCGTCGGTGATGGAGCATGAGCCGTCGGCGTTGAGCTTGACGGCGATGGCGTTACAGCGGTTGGCCATGTGCTCGTCGATGGCGTTGTCGGCGATCTCGTAGACGAGGTGATGGAGGCCGCGGGCGGTGGTGTCGCCGATGTACATGCCGGGGCGTTTGCGGACGGCGTCGAGGCCTTCGAGAACCTTGATGCTGGACTCGGAGTAGTTGTGGCCGTCGGCGTTGATGGCGGGTGCGGCTTGGGGGGTCGTATTGGTGTCTTGGGAGGGCCGGTCTTCCATGCGTGAGGCTGCCTCTGCCGCGTGATTTGCGGGGAAATTGGTTGGATGCCCGGCCGAAAAGACGCGGTCTGACCCGGCCAGGCCAAGACAGGTATTTTAGCCGAAAAAGGGGTGTTTCGCCACTCGCGAGATGGGCTGAGCAGGGGGGCACCCACGGATGGAATCCGTGGACTTCGATTGCAGGGCGCCGTGGTTGATGGGGGGATTCGTGTTAAACGGAGGCGGCACGCCAGATTCGAGCCTGGCGGGGGGGGAGGGTGAGGGTGCTGGTGGGTTTGGCGGCGGCGAGTTCCTGCCAGGGACCGGGCGGGAGCTTGAGGGTGGCGGGGGCGAGGTCGACCGCTGTGTCGGCGAAATTGGCGAGCACGAGGTAGCGGTGGTTGTCGAGGCCGCGGAGGAACACGCCGCGCAGCCGATGGCCGTCGGCGTCGTGCTGGATGGTGCGGTCGATGTGGCGGTCGGCGAAGAGGCGGGTGGCGGCGGCGTCGACGCTGGCGAGGGCGGCCCAGCCGACGTCGAGCATGACGCTGTCAGGGCTGAAGGACTGGGTGGCGGTCTGGCAGTGCCAGTTGAACTGCTCGACGTGCAGCGAGCGGAGGTAGGGGAGGCTGCCGGCTTGCGGTTGAGCGAATCGGCGGAGGGTGAGGCTGTTTGCGCCGTAGAGGCCGACGACGCCGAGGCGATCGTCGATGTTGGCCCATCGGCTGTTGAGCGATTCTTCGGCGTCGCGTTTCGGCGGGCTTTGGAGCGTGCTCTGGCCGACGGCGGTGGTGAGGCGACGTTGGCGGTCGTTGTATAGGTCGTTGATCAGTTGGAGGCCGAGGCCGCGGACCTCGGCGGCGAAGGCTCGCTTGTCGCAGGTGCGGGCGTACTGGAGGCCGACGAGGGTGTGGCCGTCGGGCAGTGCGGCGAAGGCGAGGTCGTGGTCGGCGAGGTCACTGCCTTGCCAGCCGTCTTTGAGGGTGAGGTTGACGCCTTCGCGGACGCGAGCGAGGGTGGCGAAGCCGGCGTCGTAGGGTTGGATGTGGTGGGCGGTGGTTTTGCGATAATTGGCGGAGCCGGCGGTGATGTTGTCGTCATCGCCGACGAATCGGATTCGGCCGGTGAGGTTGTATTGCCAATCGGACATGGCGCCGTCGTCGGGCGGCTGGCAGATGGCTTGCGTGCCGGAGTGGGCATGCCATGCGACGGAGGCGAATCGGGTGGGGCTGCGGTGGACGGCGTCGCCGTGCTCGGGCTCATGCCACGTGCCTGCGAGCGAGGCTTCGTAGCCGGGGTCGGCGAGTTCGCGCTGCGGCTGAGTCGGTTGGGTGAGCGGGGCGTAGGCGATGAGCTGGCTGAGTGCGCAGGCGCGGTCGGATTCGAGGCGGGTGTAGTAGTAGGGGCTGGCCTGGGCGAGGTGAGCGAGGCGTTTGCCGTAGAACGAGCCGTCGTCGTTGTCGTCGGCTTCGCGCTGTATGAGCTGGATCTGTGCGTCGAGCAGCGCGGCGGCGTAGGGCTCGTCGAAGCATTCGGCGGCGTAGAGCAGGGTGGGGACAAGGAATTCCTGGCAGTAGGCATAGCGGACGCGGCTGTCGCCGCCGATGCGGGCGAGTCGGCCGTCGGCGAAGACGAGCTTGCGGACGACCTGCCAGAGTTCGCGTTGTCGGTGGTGGAGGCTTTCGGGCGTGGGCTTGCCGAGCGTCTTGAAATCGAAGTGGAGCATGGCCGCGTTGGACTGGCAGATGACCATGTAGCCGACGTTGGAGTAGCCGTGGTGGTCGAGGGCGTAGTGGTCGAAGAAGCTTGCGCCGACGAAGCGGTCGCGGACGGGCTTGCCGGCGACGATGGTTTCGTTGTGCTCGTCGGCGGCGATGCTGACGCCGTTGATGAGAAACTGGTGGGCGCGCTCGCGGAAGGCGTCGGCGTCGGGCAGGTCGGGGTAAAGCTCGGCGACACGCCAGAGGAAGCAGCCGTTCCAGATGTTCGACTCCGGGTCGTTCATGCCGGTGTGAGCCCAGCGGTGGGCGCAGATGCCTTTGTGTTTGCCTCGGCCGTAGTCGTTCAGCAGGTAGTCGGCTTCGCTGAGCAGGACGCGGCGCCATGCGGCGCGGTCGGCGTCGGTGAGGTGCGGTTCGAGGGCGGGCATGACGTGCATCATGCGTTCGATGGCGAGGGCGGTGATCCAGGTCTGGCCCCATCGGTTGCCGTCGGTGAGGGTGACGTCGGGGTAGTCGCCGGGCTCGTTTTCGCTGGCTTTGTGGCTGGCGAGCGTGAAGCGAAAGGCGGCGAGGGCACGTTGGAGGGCACGGTCGCGTTTGATGTGTGCGGGGGTGTCGTCGGCGTTGGCGAGGGTGGCCATGGCGGCGACGTACTTGAGGTTGGTGTGGAGGCCCCAGTGGTTGTAGCCCGTGCCGTAGCAGCCGAGGTCGGGCTGGTCGGGGATGTCGTACCACCATTTTTCGCTGGCCTGTGCCCAGCGTGCGAGCAGGCGGAAGGCGGGTTCAAGGTTGAAGGCGGCGGTGCGATTGGCGTCGGCGTTGGACTGGGTCATGCGGAGAGCTCTGCGGAATCGAGCCAGAGGGTGACGGGCCCGTCGTTATGGATTTCCACGTCCATCATGGCGGCAAATCGGCCGGTTGCAACATGGCGGACGCCGAGGGCTTTGAGGCGTTCGGCGAAATAATCGACGAGCGGCTCGGCGTCGGCGGGGTCTGCGGCGTGGATGAAGCTGGGGCGTCGGCCTTTGCGGGCGTCACCAAAGAGGGTGAACTGTGAGACGACGAGGGCGTCGCCGACGACGTCGAGGAGGGAGCGGTCGAATCGGCCGCGGTCATCGGGGAACAGGCGGAGGTTGACGATTTTCTCGGCGAGGCGGTCGGCCTCGGCGCGGGTGTCGCCCTGGCCGACGCCGACGAGCAGGACGTAGCCTAGGCTGATCTGGCCGAGGGTGTCGCCGTCGACGGTGACCGACCCTTGGCTGACGCGTTGGAGCAGGACACGCATGGGGGAGGCTCGGGAGCGAGGTGACGGTTGGGGATGGAGCGCGCCCGTTGTGGGGGGGCGGGCGCGCTCCGCTGCGCTTCGCGGCTAAGTTGGCGTGCGTTCGTTCGTGTGCAAACTGTGGTTCCGGTCGCGTCGGCCGGGTCAGTTGGAGACGCGGCTGAGGTAGTCGCCCGCTTCGGTGTTGACGCGGATGACGTCGCCGATGTTGATGAAGGCGGGGACCTTGGTTTTCAGGCCGGTTTCGAGCGTGGCTTCTTTGAGCTGGTTGGTGACGGTCGCGCCTTTGATGCCCGGGGGCGTGTCGGTGACTTCAAGGTCGACGGCGGCGGGGAGGTCGACGCTGATGACGTTGCCGTTGTAGACCAGGCCGGTGATCTGGCTGTTGGGCTTGACGTAGAGGAGGCTGTCGCCGAGCACGTCGGTGGGGATGGTGTGCTGCTCGTAGGACTCGTTGTCCATGAACACGGCGCCGGTGGCGTCGGAGTAGAGGTACTCCATGTCGCGTTTGTCGAGGTTGATCTGGTCGACGTCTTCGCTGGAGCGGAAGCGTTTTTCGATGGTGCCGCCGGAGACGAGGTTTTTGAGCTTGACCTGGGCGTAGGCGGGGCCTTTGCCGGGCTTGACGTGGTCGTAGCTGGTGACGAGGAAGATCTGGCCGTCCATGTTGATGGCCATGCCGGGGCGTAGGTCCTGGGACTTCACGATAGCTGCTCCTGAGGGCGTTGTGGTGTTTCTTCGGATGGTGATGACGATTCAGCGAGCCGGGCATTATCGCGGAATCGGGGAGAATTATCAAAAATCAGATTGCCGCCCCTTGATCCGGGGGATGTGGCATGGAAAATCCCCGCGAGGCGTCGCAGTTCAAGAAGCTTGCGAGCCGTTGGGGTCGGGCGTTCAGGCGTGGGCGCATGATGCGGGGTAGATGCGGGACATGCTTAATAATGTTCGCCCGCTGACAAGGCGTGAACTGACGTTGCTGTTGCTGATCGTTTTCGCAGGCGTGGGCTTGCGTGCGGTGCATATGCCGCAGACCCGGTTGTGGGTCGACGAGGCGGAGTCGGCGATCAACGCGTTGACGATTCTCGAGCACGGCTACCCGGTCGATACGTATCAGGGCCTGCCGAAGTATGAGAACGTGCTGATTCGGCCGTGGGAGGATCATCCGGAGTACGAGTTTCGGGATGTGAGTTACTCCAGCCGGGGTGTGCCGGTGTATCACGCCTGGCTGCCGATGTATGCGATGGCGGGCAGTATGAAGGCGATGGGCGTTCGGCCGGACCCGGTGCACGAGACGCCGCGCGTGCTGCATTCGGCGGATGACATGCGATTGCGCACCGTCGCGGCGCGGCTGCCGGGGCTGGTGTTCTCGGCGGTGTTTTTGTTTTGCATGTTTCAGCTTGGCCGACGGATGGGCGGCGAGGCGGCGGGGTGGGCGGCGCTGGTGATCTGCGCGTTTGCCGCGACGAACGTTTATCTGGGTGTGCAGGCGAGGTACTACTCGGCGACGCTGGCGTTCACGGCGATGAGCCTGTTGTGCTTGTGGCTTGTTCTGCATCGTGGGCGCTGGCGTGATTTCGCACTGGCGGGGTTGGCGTTGAGTCTGCTGTTTCATACGCACATTCTCTCGGCGTTCATCGCGGCGGTGATGTTCGCGGTGACGTCGCCGTGGATGCTTCGACATGAACGTGTGCTGGCGAAGCTTGTGCTCTGCGGTGGGATGCTGACGGTCGCGGCGCTGCCTTGGATTGTGCTCACCGATTTTCTCGGCACGGCCACGGGGCTGCCGAGGGCACGGGAGTTGATGGACCTGCCGCGCGATCTGTTCGCGTTTCCGCTCGATCGGCCGTTGGTTTTTTCGGTGTTGATGTTCGGGCTGTTGGCGGCGGTGGCGAGTTGGTTGCTGCGTCATCGGCTGCCGTTGCGGTTTCTTGAGCCGTTTCATCGGAGCATGCCCGCGTACATGCTGTTGGCGGTGTGGAGCGTGACGGCGTATCTGGCGTTTACTTTGTTGATTCCCGCAGCAAGTTATTTCACGCAGCGACTGTCGTTGATGTTGCAGGTGCCGGTGTTCCTGTTGATGGCGATGGTTTTTGTGCACATGGCGGCGATGATCGTGCCGCGTTATGCGGGGTTGTTGGCGTGTGCGGGGCTGTTGCTGCTGTTGGCGACGACGGATCGCCTGGCGTTGCCGCATGAAGCATGGGGAAAGAATTCGGGGCCGATGGCGGCGCTGGTAAATCGGCTGAGCCTGGAGACGTTCGAGCCTGGCACGCGGATTTATTCGACGCCGAACAGTCACTTTGTTGTGGCGTATTACACGGGTTTGCCGGTGCAGAGCGTGGCGCCGGTGCGGCGGTCTTTTTTGAATGAGTATGACGGGCCGATCGTGCTCGTGGAGTTTACGGACGTGCCCCCGCGGCCGCGCGAGCGCGTGCTGGAACGCGATGCCGAGTCGGCAGGGCGTTCGCTTTCAAGCGACGAAATTGATCAGGCGATACGACAGATTCAGATTCATTTGATGCGCGATCAATGGGCGTCGCGGGTTGGCGAACTTGGCCCGCAGCTTGACCCGCCGCCTGAGTGGTTGAATGCCAGCGTGGAAGACGTGCGGCGACGGTGGGACCTGAACATTCGGCGCGACACGCGCCGGTATAGCCACGTGCTCGTGTTCCGCGGCTACACGGTTCGGCATTACCCGGACTGGTGGCAGACGTTTTTCTATCGGTTCGTCGAGCCGGAGCAGCGGATGGGGGAGAACGTCAACTATGCCGAGCGTATCCGTCACGGGCGTTCGATCATGATGCCGCACGTTGGATGCGTGCTGCATCTGGCTGACCAGCCTGTGCCCGAGGCCCGGCTCGCGGCGGACGACGTGAATGATGAATAACGAGTCGGTCGGCCGGATGCGTTTGCAGACAAGTTCGAAAACACCACGAAATGAAAATGGAGTTTTAACATGGTGGCGACGACAGTCACACGGAAGCAGACCGGTCAGCACGATACAGACGTCGACAACGAGCAGGGGAAAGACGCCGTGGAACTGTCGATTGTGATGCCTTGCCTGAACGAATCGCGGACGCTGCCGGTGTGCATCGGCAAGGCGCAGCGGTTCATGGCGGAGTATGGCGTGGTGGGCGAGATCGTCGTCGCGGACAACGGCAGTACGGACGGCTCGCAGAAGCTCGCGGCCGATCTGGGGGCGCGCGTGGTGCATGTGAAAGCGAAGGGCTACGGCGCGGCGCTGGCGGGGGGGATCGAAGCGGCGCGGGGGGAGTACGTCATCATGGGCGACAGCGATGACAGCTACGACTTTTCCGCGCTTGCGCCATTCGTGGGCGAGTTGCGGCAAGGGTATGACCTGGTGATGGGCAACCGCTTTGCCGGGGGTATTGCGGATCGAGCGATGCCGCCGATGCATCGCTACTTCGGCAACCCGGTGCTGAGCTTCATCGGCAGGCTGTTTTTCAAAAGTCGATGCGGTGATTTTTACTGCGGTCTGCGGGGGTTTCGCAAAGATGCTTACGAGCGGATGAAGCTTCAGTCGTCGGGGATGGAGTTTGCACTGGAGATGCTGGTTAAGGCGACGATGTTCGGCATGAAGGTGACGGAAGTGCCGACGACGCTTTCGCCTGACGGTCGAGGGCGCGAGCCGCACCTTCGACGGTGGCGCGACGGCTGGCGATCGCTGCGGTTTTACCTGCTGTTCAGCCCGCGGTGGTTGTTCTGGTATCCGGGGCTGGCGCTGATCGTTTTTGGGCTGGCGATGGCGGCGTGGCTGGCGCCGGGGTCGCGGAGTGTGCTGGGGGTGACGCTGGACCTGACGACGCTGGTGTTCGCGGCGGCGGCGGTGATGGTGGGCGGGCAGGCGGTGTTGTTCGGCGTCTTTGCGAAAATGCTGGCGATTCGAATGGGGCTGCACCCGCCGAACCCTCGGCTGGAGCAGCGACTCGGCAGGGCGACGCTGGAAGGCGGGCTGATCGTCGGCGGGGGGCTGATCGTGCTCGGCGTGATTGGCGCGGCGGTCGTCACCGGGCAGTGGTTTGTCAGCGGGTTCGGCGATATGGACCCGACGCAGACGCTGCGGCTGGCCATCCCCGCGACGCTCGCGGCGGTGTTGGGGATGCAGCTGAGCTTCGCTGCGTTTTACCTGGGCTTTATCGATGTGGTGGGGCGCGGCCGAGCGGGTTGAACGCAGCGGCGGCATCGTTGCGGCTACACTGTGGGGGTGAGTTTCAAACCCGGTGACATTCTCCAGCCCGACGGCCCGGTGGCGCGACGATTGGGCGATCGATTCGAGCAGCGAGCCGAGCAGGCCGCCATGATCGACGCGGTGCGCCGCACGCTGAGCGACGGCGGCAAACTGCTGGTCGAGGCGGGCACGGGGGTGGGCAAGTCGTTTGCCTATCTGCTGCCGGCGATCGAGCGCATCGTCGCGTCGCGCGAGGCGGGCAAGCGGAAGCAGCGCGTGGTGGTGTCGACGCATACGATCGCGCTGCAGGAGCAGATCGTCGAACGCGATGTGCCGCTGCTGCAATCCGTTCTGGGCGAAGAGTTCTCGGCAGTGCTGGTGAAAGGCCGGGGCAATTACGTTTCACTACGCAGACTGGCGAACGCGTCCAAGCGACAGGGCGACCTGTTCGCGGACGAGGAGTTGCTGCGCACGCTGCACGCGGTGGAAGACTGGGCGTATGAGACGGTTGACGGTTCGCTGGCGTCGCTGCCGCAGTTGGGGCGGATGCTGCCGAACGTGTGGGAGAAGGTGCAGTCGGACGCGGGCAACTGCATGGGTCGGCGGTGCCCGACGTACAACAAGTGTTTTTACCAGCAGGCCCGCAGGCGGATGGAGAACGCGGACCTGCTGATCGTAAACCATGCACTGTTTTTCAGTGACCTGGCGCTGCGTAGTGAAGGTGTGGGGTTTCTGCCACCTTACGATCATGTGATTCTCGACGAGGCGCACATGGTCGAAGATGTGGCGAGCGATCACTTCGGCTTGTCGGTGACGGAATCGCAAGTGCGGTTTCTGTTGAACGCATTGTTCAACGCGCGGACGGGGCGCGGCTTTCTTGCGGGTTTGAAGAAGGCGGAGCCGACGTTGTTGCAGCGATCGGTGGAGCAGGTGGGGCATGTGGAGATGGCGGCGAACGCGCAGTTTGACGACCTGGTGATGTGGCAGGGCAAGCACGGTCGATCGAACGGGCGGATCGATGAGTCGAACATCGTGAGCAATACGCTTGGTCAGCCGATGGAAGATCTGGCGATTCTGCTGAATCGGCTGCGCGAAAAGGTGGGCGATGAGGAGTCGGACCGGTATGAGCTGGCAGGCTACATTTCGCGCTGCCGATCGGTGGCGGGGAGTCTGACGGCGTTGTTGGAGCAGAGCGAAGCGGATTGCGTTTACTGGCTTGAGGCAAGCCGATCGGGGCGGTTTCGGCGGGTGGAGCTGGCGTGTTCGCCGGTGGATGTGGGGCCGCGTTTGCGCGAGCACTTGTTTGAAGCGACGGGGCCGGAGGGCGAGCCGGTCGGCGTCGTGCTGACCTCGGCGACGATGGCGACGCGCGAGCAGAAGGGTGCGGAAGGCAAGAAGAGCGACCCGTTCGGGCATGTGCGGTCGCGACTGGGGTGTGAGTCGGCGGAGGCGTTGATGCTGGGCTCGCCGTTTGATTACGCGACGCAGGCGGAGCTGGTGGTCGATCGCAGCTTGCCCGAGCCGAACGATCCGCAGTACATGGAACAACTCGGGCCGGCGATTCTTCGACAGCTTGACCATAGTGATGGCGGGGCGTTTGTGTTGTTTACGAGTTATCAGATGTTGCGTCGATGTGCGGAATGGCTGCGGCCGCATATCGGTGAACGGGACATGCCGATGCTGGTGCAAGGTGATGGCGTGCAGCGGTCGGCGTTGCTGGAGCAGTTTCGCGAGCATCGGCGGAGCGTGCTGCTTGGCACGGACAGCTTCTGGCAGGGGGTGGACGTGCAGGGCGATGCGTTGCGGAACGTGATCATCACGCGATTGCCCTTCGCCGTGCCGGATCGGCCGTTGATCGAGGCGCGGATGCAGCGGATACGCGATCGCGGGGGCAACCCGTTTGTGGAATATTCGTTGCCGGAAGCGATATTGAAATTCAAGCAGGGCTTCGGCCGACTGATCCGGTCGCGGAAGGATCGCGGCCGCGTGGCGGTGCTGGACCCGCGCATCGCGACGAAGCGGTATGGTCAGCAGTTTATTGAGGCGTTGCCCGAGTTGCCCGTGCGACATCTGGACGCGGCGGGCCAGAGCGGGGGATGAGCGGATGACAATGGGGTATTGGAGTTGAACGTGGCCGAAGTGAATCACCCTGAGCGCATTGTGGTCGGCATCAGCGGGGCGAGCGGTGCACCGTACGCGCGGCGGATGGTGCAGTTGTTGCTGGCGGCGGGTGTTGAAACGCACCTTGTCGTGTCGCCGTTGGGGCAACGGTTGTTGCATGACGAGCTTGGCATGGAAGGGCTGGACCTGGCGATGCTCGCCGGCGGCGAGGCGGGCGGGCCGACGCCGACGGGCCTGGTGCTGCACAATCATCGCGACGTGGGGGCGACGATTGCGTCCGGCTCGTTTCGACATGATGGCATGATCGTCGTGCCCTGTTCGAGCAATACACTGGCGGCGATCGCTTCAGGCAGTGCGCAGAATTTGATGCACCGCGCGGCGCATGTGACATTGAAAGAGCGTCGCCGACTGGTGCTGGTCCATCGCGAAGCGCCGTTGAGCCTGGTCGACATTCGCAACATGCAGGCGGTGACGGAAGCCGGCGCGATTGTCTGCCCGGCCAGCCCGGGGTTTTATCTGGGGCCACAGACGGTTGGGGATCTGGTGGATTTTGTCGTGGCGCGTGGTCTGGATCTGCTGGGCGTGCCGCATGAACTGCATGTTCGCTGGGATGGCAAGGCGCCGCCGCGGCCGACGGCTGAGCGGCCGTAGGTTGGGGAGGGGCTGTGTGTGCTCTGTTTGACGTGTGTGCAATTTGAAAAGAAGCGATGGCAGGCAAGCGAGATCCGTGGGAATCATCCATGAAAACTTTTACTGACCAGACGGATTCGACGGACCATACGCCGCTTGGTGTGTTGACCTTGCCGAGCGATTATGAAAGTGTGTTGGCGGCGAGTCGGCAGCGAATTGAGGCGGGGGACGCTGCGTTGCGGAAGGCGTACGACGCGTTGATCGCTCGGGCGGATGTGGCGTTGTCGGAAGGGCCTTACTCGGTGGTGGATGACGATGCGATCCCGCCCAGCGGCGACCCGCGCGATTACATGAGCCAGGGGCCGTACTGGTGGCCCAACCCGGATACGGACGACGGCTTGCCTTACGTTCGGCGCGACGGGCAAACAAACCCGGACTATTACGGCGGTGATCACTCGATCAGCTTGAAGATGGTTGCTGCGGTGTATCCACTGACGTTGGCGTGGTATTTCACTGGCAACGCGGCGTATGCCCAGCATGCGACGCGACTGCTTCGCACGTTCTTTCTCGATAACACGACCAGGATGAACCCACACTTGAACTACGGCCAGGGCATTCCCGGCATCTGCGAAGGCCGTGGCATCGGGATCATTGATACACACCACCTCATCGCCATTGTTGAAGTCGCGCCGCTGTTGGCTTCATCTGACGCGTGGACGGACGCGGACATGCAGGGGTTGCGGGCGTGGTTTCAGCAGTATGTAAACTGGCTGGACGAAAGCCCGCTGGGTAAGAAGGAGCGTTCGGAACACAATAATCACGGCACGTGGTTCGACGCGCAGTTCGTGGCGTTCAGCCTGTTCGCGCAACAACCTGACCGGGCCCGCGCGGTGCTGGAAGAGGTGGGGCCGCAACGGATCGTGAAGCATATTGGCCCGGACGGCCGACAGCCGCATGAACTGGCGCGCACACTGTCGTTCACCTATAGCGCTTATAACATTCAAGGCCTGGTGACGCTTGCATCGCTCGGTGAACGCGTTGGGGTGGACCTTTGGCAATATGAAGGCGAGGATGGCCGATGTCTTCGCAAGGCGATTGAGTTTGTCATGCCTTACTATGCGAACGTGGAGGCGTGGCCTTACCCGCAGATCAAGCCGGCAGTGCGGTACAAGCTCGCGGCGGTGCTGCGCGTGGCGAGGCATGTTTATCGCGATCCCGCGTTCGAGCAGGCGTTGTCGACGGCGAACGATGAGAATTGGCGCTCGCATCCGTTTGTGCTGCTCTACCCGCCGCTTGAATCCACGGAGTGAAGCCTACAATATGCCGATCGCGTCGCGGGATTGAGATCGTGTTCAGCAGGGTGGGGCCGCATTGGTAGCGAGAAGCATGTCGCAATCAACTCCCAGGGTGTTCATTGTCGGTGGCGGCTTCGCGGGCCTAGCCGCGGCTCGCGCGCTGGCGAATGCGCCTGCGCGGGTGACGATCGTCGACTATCGCAACCATCATGTGTTTCAGCCGCTGCTGTATCAGGTCGCCACGGCCTCGCTTTCGCCGGCGGACATCAGTGAGCCGATCCGCACCATTGTTCGCGATCAGCGCAACTGCCAGGTCGTCATGGCCAAGGTCGTCGGTGTTGATGTGGCGCGGCGGCGACTGCTCATCGCCGGCGGCTACGTGGAATACGACTACCTCATCCTGGCGGCGGGTGCGACGCACTCCTACTTCGGCCACGATGAATGGGCCAACATCGCACCCGGGCTCAAGACCATTGACGACGCGATCGAACTGCGTCGGCGTATCCTGCTTGCATTCGAGTCGGCGGAATACGAAGGCGATGACGAGGCCCGCCGGGCGGAGTTGACGTTCGCGATTGTCGGAGCCGGCCCCACCGGCGTCGAGTTGGCCGGGGCGATCAAAGAAATCGCCGGGAAGACCATTCCGCAGGACTACCGCTTCATTGATACGACCACGACGCGCGTCCTGCTTTTCGAGGGGGTCGACCGTGTGTTGCCGACGTTTCCGCCGAAGCTTAGCGACCATGCCAAACGCGACCTCGAACGGATGGGTGTCGAAGTTCGGCTGAATCAGATGGTGACGGATATCTCCGACAAGGGCATTACCGTTGGCGAAGAGTTCATTGCTGTGCGCAATATCTTTTGGGCAGCGGGTGTCAAAGCGAGCTCGATTGGCGAGTCGCTTGGTGTGCCGCTGGATCGATCGAACCGTGTCATCGTTGAGCCGGACCTTTCGATTCCAGACCATCCGGAGGTGTTCGTGACGGGCGACATGGCGGCAGCGCGATCGGCGGACACGGGGGAACCCGTGCCCGGCGTTGCGCAAGGTGGTATCCAGATGGGACGCTACGCCGGGCGCGTGATTGCAGACGAACTGGCCGGGCGATCCACACCCGCGGATCGCAAAGCGTTCGTCTATCGCGACAAGGGCTCGATGGCTGTCATCGGCAAGGCAAGTGCGGTTGCGGCAACGCGGCGGGTCAACATCGGCGGCTTTATCGCCTGGCTGTTATGGGCCGGCGTGCACATCGCGTTTCTTGTCGGCTTTCGCAATCGCTTCCAGGTGCTGTTGCGCTGGTTTTGGAACTGGCTTTTCAATGCTCGCGATGCCCGCTTGATCACGGGTGACGCTCCACTTGATGTGCATACGCCGCGCCCGCGAGAGTTCGTCTACCAGCCGTCGCCGGAGGATGGGGCAGACGCTTCGTCGCCACCGCGTGATGAAACGTCTTCCTGATTGTGGTTGCGTTGTTTACTTGTCAGCCGTCAGTTGTTTGATTGCGCGTTCCAGATGTTCGCGGTCTATTTCGTGTACATCTACCGTTCGTCCGATGGCGGTCGGCAAGGTGAGCGTGAGTTGGCCGCCGAGGTGTTCGCGGAATTCTTTCAGGCCGACCCATAGTGATTCAACGTCTTCCAACAAGGGGTTTGCCAGTTCAAACCCCAGCTTGGCCAGGCATTCGAAGATACGCTTCGCGTCATGTTCGCCGAGCAGATCGACCTGTCGTGCGTACGCGGTGTCAAGAGCGATGCCGATCGCCACGGCTTCGCCGTGCGGCAGGGTGTAGTCGCTCATGGTCTCCAGCCGATGCGCCGACCAATGGCCGAAGTCCAGCGGCCGGGCGTTGCGCAATTCGAATGGATCACCACCTTCGGCAATGTGCTTCACGTGCAGTTCGGCCGACCGTTCGATGATGGGAACGCCGCGTTCAAAACTCATCGCGGCGATCGCTTCTGCGTCCGCAGCGATGCGGTCGAACAATGCCGCATCCTTGAGCAACGCAACCTTTACCGATTCGCTGAACCCACTTCGCCATTGACGTGAACTCAAACCAGCAAGCAACGAAATGTCATTGATCACCGCATGGGGCACGGCGAACGTGCCGAGAAAGTTCTTCTTACCGTAGGCATTGACGCCATTTTTCACACCGATGCCCGCATCACCCTGCGCGAGTGTGGTGCTCGGCATGCGGATGAGTCGGATGCCCCGGTGGGCGATCGATGCGGCAAAGCCGACGCAGTCCAGGACAGCCCCGCCGCCGACGGCGAGGATGTATGACTGGCGGTCGATATCGTGGTGGTTGATCGCGGAGAGCACCTGCTCAACATGCTGCCAGTCATTCTTGCATGCTTCGCCGGCGACGATCGGCCGAACGTCAGTTGCCAGCGTCATCCGATCGCCATGAGCATCGGCGTAACCTTGCAATCGTGCCGAGAAGTCGGGAAAAGCCTGCAAGACGCCTTCGTCGACAAAGGGCAGCACTCTGACCGGCCCGGCAGTCGTGCTTTCGAATGAATCGCGCAGAACCGGGTTGGCGATCGCCAACGCATCGTCGGTGAACTGGATGCGATGCAGCAAGCGCAATGCGATTTCAACGTTCGGCTTCATGCGGTGTTCCCAACGCGTAACGACTTCGCTCAGCCGTTGAACCACTTGACGCGGCCGTCGCCGGGGACATGATGTTCACGCCCGGGGAGACCGCTTTCTCGGCCGTATCCAGGTCATGACCATGGACACTCCCCAGGCCCCCAGCCTCGGCTACATCCAGACCGTACGCGAAGCACTGGATATGACGCAAGCTGTCTTCGCGAAGGCGCTGGGTCGATTGGTTATCGGTGTGAAGAAATACGAAGTCGGCGACACACGCCCCGTTAGAGAGGTAAGGGATACGATCATAAAACCACAGCGCCCTCGCTCGTTGTGGCGAGCAAGGGCGCTGTTTGGGGGGGCAGTCTGTGATTGATGGCGACTCAGAAGCTTGCCGAGCGGGCCTGGCCGTACGTCGAAGGGGGTGGTCCACCCCGCCTCCCCCGTCATGCACGGCGTCGGCGTGCTGTCAGCAGGAGGACGCCGGTGCCGAACAGCACCATGCTCGCGGGCTCGGGCACCAGGACGAATCCGTTGATGAAATAGGAGTCGGTGGTATTCGGATCGAAAGCGAGGGTGATCTCACCATTGCTGTCTGGCGTCAGGTTGCTCCACGTCAGGACGACGCCGTCGACCCATCCGTCGTAGTACGAGTTGAAATTGACGCCATTATGGGGGGTGGCGTCCGCCGCGAGGCCGTTGGCTGTGATCGTTGCGACGCGTGCGCCGGAGCTTGCCCGGGCGCTGATCAGGTTGAGGCTGTATGACACGCTCGAGTTGAGATTCCCCAGGACGATGTACTTCGTGGTGGCAGTGGACCAGAAGTAGTCGCGGGCGACGTCTTCGTAGATCGTGTCGGCGTAGGGCGTGCCGCCGGTTGCCTGGTCCATGCTGCTGGTGGCCCAGGTCGCCCCCCCGCTGCTGGCGACGAACAGCAACGTCGTGCCATCGCTGAGCACGATCGGGTTGTCATGATCCGGCGCGGCGACGGTCTCCCAATCGCCACCGGCCACATGGGCGTCGTTCATGTCCACCATGAGGGCCGCTTCCGTCGAGGCGCTCGTCAAGCCAAGCGTGACGGCCAGCGCCAAGGCGAGACCACTTACAGACGATTTTCGCAAGATGCAGGTTTTCAACGTCGAATCCTCCATTGAGTAGTGAAAAGACGTGGCTGGGTCCAGTGGGTACGCAGCCGATCCCCCGAAATGCAGGCCGTAAGTCCGTTATTCCCCTGAGGGCGATGCGGGGGTGTCATCGGTGGTGTTGGAATCGTCGGCGTCGGAAGCTTCGGACGCGTTGGTGATGTTGATGTTGTCGATCGCGCCGGTGAGGTCGTTGGCGGCGCCGATCTTGCCGAACCAGATGGACTGGAGGGCCTTGTCGCTGTCGGCGTTGATGTCGAGGTTGTCGAAGCGGATGCGTGTGGGTTCGCCGTCGCTGTCGAGGATATGCCAGTCGAATCGGCCGGCGTCGAGGTCGATGGTGGCGTGAAAGCGGTACCACTGGCCGAAGGCGAGGGTTTGCGAATCGCTTGTGCCGCTGAAGCGGTTCACGTCGGCTTCCGTGCCAACGCGAAAGCGTTGGTCACTTTGTCGTATGGCGGTGAGCTTGAAGAGCGTGGTTTGTGAGCCGGCGTTCGCGCCGTCGGTGGCGTTCGCGTAGAAGAAGGAATTGCTGCCGGTGGCGCTTTCAAGGACGAAGTCGAAGGCGAGGGTGATGACGCCTTCGGTGAACGATGGGCTGTTGTCGATGGCGCTGGCACGATCGGTGTTGACGGTGCTGAAGCGGAGGGTCTGGGTATCGTTGCCGGGGGTGGCGCCGGCGGCGGCGGGTCCGATTTCCGACTGGCCGTCCATGAGCACGGTGCGCCAGTTGCCGAAGGCGTTGTTGGCGTTGCGGGTGAGGATGGTCGGGCTGTAGTCTTCGAAGGTTTCTTCGTACTGCGAACCGTGGGCGTGGCCGACCTGCTGTATCGACAGTAAAATAATCGAAATAACAACGATCAAATGCTTCATGGTTCACCGTGTTAATGCCGAAAGCGTGGTTGTCGCGTGGTAGCCTCGATCAATGGAAGTCGATCAGCAGGCGTCGACGGTTCCGCTAAGTCGGCGTGCTAGAAAAACCAACTCGCGTGCAGGGATCGAATTTTCCGGGGCTGGCCGACAGGGGTAAGGTAGAAGCCTCGATGCCATCCTTGGTTTCCTGGTCAGCTTCGCTCGTTCGGACTTCGCTCGTTCGAATCTGTCACGCGGTATCACAATTGCTGATGCTCATCCCTCGATGATTGACTCCAATCATGCCACGGAAATCTGATCAGGTCAAGAGTAAAATTTCAAGCCCAGAGCGGTTCGGCCGTAGCGACGAAAGTGGCGTGGACATCGCTTTGACCTTTTGTATATAACGCAAAACGCTTAAAAATAGTCATTTACGTGTATGTTTGCGGTTGGTTAGATGCGGTGCGAGGTGGCCTTCTTGTGGCAGTTTTGATACAACCAGAATGTAGGAAGATTCGCCATGGTGTGGTCTTTGGGGACTGGTGGTGGGTTGTTTTGCGTTTGCTGTTACAACAGTTGGCCGATGAGTTGCTGGAGATCTGCCCGGCCGAGTGCCTCATTGGGAAAGCTTCTCATGCCTGAAACACATTCCGGTTCGTCGATGTACATCGCGGCGTTGCAGGGGCGTTTGGAGCGGATGCTGCCTGAGGCGCTGGATGTGTTGCGCGAGATGGTGAACACGAACTCGTTTACGCGGAACGCGGCGGGGGTGGATCGTGTGGGCGACCTGACGTGGCAGTTGTTTGAATCGCTGGGGTTCACGGCGGATCGGCCGCAGGCGATCGACTGCACGATGGAGGCCCGGCCTGCGATGGGGCGACATCTGTTGATGACACGGCCGGGGCGCAGCGGGTTGCGAATCGGGCTCACGGGGCATCTGGATACAGTGTTCACGGAGCAGGAGGAACGCGAGCACGATTTCCGCTGGCGGGAAGAAGGCGAGCGGATCTACGGCCCGGGCACGGTGGATATGAAGGGGGGCAATGTGCTCAGTTGGATGGTGCTCGCGGCGATACGCGAAGTGCATCCGGCGTTGTTCGACGAAGTGACGTGGGTGGTGATGTTCAACGCGGCGGAGGAGGGGCTGGACAGCGACTTCGGCGTGCATGCGCGGCGGTGCCTGGGGCCGGGGGTGAGTCCGGGGGGGAATCCGGGGGTGAATCCGGGGGCGCTTGCGAACCTGGTGTTCGAAGGCGGGCATCTGGTGGAGGGCGAGCATCGCCTGCTGGTGAAGCGAAAAGGCAGTGCGCGACTGCGAATTCGTGCGCGGGGGCGGGGGGCGCATGCGGGGGTGTGGCATGAACGAGGGGCGAACGCGATCGTGCAGTTGATCGACTGCCTGGGGCAGACCGCGAAGCTGACGGACTACGAGCGGGAACTGACGTGCAACATCGGCGTGATTCGAGGTGGCATGGCACCTAACCGTGTGCCGGACTTCGCCGAGGCGCTGGTGGAGTTGCGTGCGTATGACCCGGCGGTGCTTGAACAGGCGATCGCGGAGGGGCTGCGGATCGACGGCATGTCGACGGTGTGCAGTGCGGCGGACGGCTACGCGGCGCGGGTGGAGGCGCATTGCGAAAAGCATCTGCCGCCTTGGGCGAGCAACGCAGGGTCGGATCGACTGGCGGCGATGTGGCGTGAGGCGGGTGCCCGGCTGGGCATGGCAGTGGTGGGCACGAGCCGAGGGGGGTTGAGTGATGGCAATCACACGTACGATGTGGTGCCGACGCTGGACGGGCTCGGGCCGGCGGGGGGCAACTCGCACAGTTGCATTCGGGCGGCAGACGGTTCGGTGGACCAGGAATTCATGCTGCCGAGCACGTTCGTGCCGCGAGCGGCGATGACGGCGCTGGCGGTGGAGCGACTGGTCGCCGAGGCGGGAAAGGCGGGCAGGGGTGGGGGCGTCGTCTGATACTATCAAATTTTGCGGGTGATCGGTCGCGTGTGGTCTGGGTGTAAGGCCCTATATTTTCAGGATTTTATCGGTATTTGGTGGCGGTTGTCGTTGGTGGGCGGTGGTGGCGATCTGTGAGAAAATGATTGCGGTGGGGCTGGTGGGGCAGTATGATACCACCAGATGGCGTCGCGGCCGGCTCAGTCGATATTGAGCGTTTGCGACGCGTTTGTGTGGGATGTCCGGTCGGGTTCTTAACGAGGAAGATGTCTGATCATGTCCAACGGCGAAGCGATAACCCGCTCGGAATCGGTCGCGGCGGTGCTGCGGACGGCGATCGAGCGCGGGACGTGGGCGGTTGGCGCGCGGTTGCCTTCGACGCGGCAGCTTGCGTCGGACCATCAGACGAGTTTGTCGACGGTGCACAGCGCGCTGCGTGAGTTGGAGATGCTGGGTATGGTCGAACGGCGGGCGCGCAGCGGCATTCGCGTGGCGCGTCGGCATCCGACGATGGCGGGGCCGCGGGGCGGGTCGGCGACGACGACGCGGCAGGTGGCGGTGGTGCTGGTGCGCTGGCGGGAAGATTACAGCGATTCGTGGTCGCATGAAGCGGTGATCGAGACGCAGCATTGCATCGCGGCGGCGGGGTTTCATGTTCTGCCATTGTTTGTCGATCCGCACGCGGACGATGCGCTGGACCAGTTGAAGCGGCATTTAAGTGATGCGTCGGCGTCGCTGGCGGGTGTGATCCTGATCAACTCGTCGTTGTTGCGGGACGTGCCGAGCTGGCTTGATGGGCAGGAGACGCCCTGGGTGTACCTGAACAAGCCGAGCGAGCAGGCGGTGTCGAATTATGTGGGGATTGATTACTCGGCGAGCTTTGCGTTGGGACATTGCCTGGCGCGGATGGAACTGAGTCGGATTCTGGCGTTGGGCTTGACGCCGACGGGTTCGCCGACGGGGCGGGCGAAGCTGACGGAGCTGATTCGCGGTTACATGGCGGCGAGCGGTCGGACGCCTGAGTTGCAATGCTGGTCGAGCGCGGATGATCCGGACCGGGCGGCGCGGTTTGCGTTTTTGTGTGATCGGCTTGAGCAGCCGAATCGGCCGGAGGTGATCTTCGGCAGTTCGGACGCGGCGGCGCTGCAGGCGTTGCGGGCCTGTCGGCAGGTGGGGCTGGACGTGCCGGGCGACGTTCGGCTGGTGGGCGGGACGGGGGTGAGTTTCTCGGCGCATACGAGCCCATCGCTGACGGTGATTGGTCAGACGGCGCGGCAAGCGGCGCGCGTTGCTTTGGACATGTTGCAGGAAATGGTCAAATCCGGCGAGAAACGTCTACCGGCGCGTGATGTGCCGGCTCGCCTGGCAATCCGTGATTCACTTCCCATTCCGGATGCCGTCCTCGAAGCGTTACCTGAAACGCTGCATTCATTGGTAGGCCTGCATCCACTCTCACGGCGTCCAGCGTCGAAAGGAGCTTGAGTATGTCTGTTCAACGAACTTCTGGTTTCACACTAATTGAGCTACTTGTTGTCATAAGCATCATAGCTTTGCTTATTGCAATTCTGCTGCCGGCGCTTGCCGCGGCGCGGGAGTCGGCGCGGCAGATTCAGTGCGTCAGTGGGATGCGCCAGATCGGGCTGGCGAATGTGATGTACCAGAACGATTTTGATGACCGTTTCGTACCTTACCAGGGTGAGCATGGTCCGATCGGGACCAATGCGCCGGGGCCGGATCACTGGACGTGGCCGGGCATGCTGACGTTGCGGTTGGAGTTGATATCCGACCGGGAGGTGATGGCGTGTCCGTCGAGCGAGCGTACTCGTCCTTGGGCGAATACGAGGTTGTGGCGGTCGGGTTTCTGGCGGTATGTGCATTATGGGGTGAATAATCGTTACCTGCATGGCGGGCATGATGTCAGCAGTCGCGATGATCATGTTTCGGCGCGGATTTCAGAACTGACACGGCCGTCGCGAACGATCAGCATGGTGGACTCGCGTCATGCGAGTAACCAAACGTTGGGCAACTATTATGCGAACCCTTACAACAACGGCAGCCGAGCGGAGGCCCGCCACGCCGGTGGTGCGGTCAGCGTGATTTGGGCCGATGGTCATGGTTCGACCGTTCGTACGCCGAACCCGAACAATCCGTATACGGAAGACGGCCTGACGCGGGCGCTGCACCACGATCCCAACAACTGGGAAGTGGAGTGAACAGCTCGCGAGGCGGCCTGCGACGGCGGGTATGTGCCGACGGCGGCCGTCGCGGGCGAGTGTGTGTGGTGTTTGCATGAACGGGGCAGATTGACTGTATGAGGAATGACATGGCCACGACGCGCGAACTGATTGTGGGCCTGCTCATCATCGTGATGATGGTGGCGGGCTGGGGGGATGTTGCGATGGCGACGGACACGCCGCGGCCGCGGTGGACGATGGAAGGCGATGTGGCGGAGGTGAAGTCGGAGCTGGCCGCGTGGCTGACGCTGGATGCGCGGACGGTGCGAGCCCGGGCGCAGGGGCGCGAGGCGGAGGCGTTGTTGAGCCTGGCGGAGAAGCTGCTGCTGCTGCGTGATGCGACGGACGAGGCGGGGCATGGCGAGCGGGCGGCGGCGTTGCTGGATGTGGCGCTGGCGGAAGTGGACGACGACCCGGCGGGGCAGATCACAACGGGCGGATCGCGCGATGAGGTGAACCTGGCGGTGCGCGATGCGGCGTACCTGCTGGCGTTGCGGTATTACGCGACGGGCGACGAGGCGGACGCGGACGCGGTGCGGCGGATCTTGCTGCGCTTTGCGGAGGTGGTGCCGGAGTGGCCGTTGTGGGATCGGCAGGGCGAGCAGCGGGCGCAGGATGATGCGCGATACTTTCGCGAATGGGACGGCCGGGGGATCTGGGGCACGTGGTTTCACATGGACCTGGAGCGGACGGCGGGCGTGTTGCGGGCGTATGACCTGGTGTATGACAGGCTGTCGGACGATGAGCGATCAGCGATTCGCGAGGGGCTTTTCGATCATCAGGTGCAGTTGATTGAGCGATGGCCGGTGGCGTATACGAATATGGTGGCGCACCGGATCATCGGGCTGGCGCAGTTGGGGCTGACGCTGCCTGAGCCGAAGTATGTGCACCTGGCGGTGAAGTATTACGAGAACATGTTGTATGTGTCGTTTTTTCCGGATGGGTTTTTCCGTGAGGCAAGCCCGTCGTATCACACGATGCCAGCGACGCGGATGCAGCGGCGGATACCGAGTTTGTTGAAAGGTTACAGCGACCCGCCGGGCTATGAGCATCCGGAAACGGGTCGGCGGTTTGATGAACTGGACCTGGTGGCGAAGTATGCGCGGCATCATGAGCGATGGTGGCAGGCGTGGGATGTGCTCACGTTGCCGAACCGGACGACGCTGGCGGTGAACGACGCGGTGGCGGGGCGGACGGCGTGGTGGTCCGAGCGCGATCTGGATGTGACTGAGCCGAGGCTGCTGGGCACGACGGGCATTGGTGTGCTGGGGCATGGTGCTAGTGGCGAGCAGATGGAGGCGTATTTGCTGTTTGCCGGGTCGCATGGGCATGAGCATTACGACGTGTTGAACCTTGCGTGGTGGGCGCATGGGCGGGAGGTTTTCAGCGAGACGAACTATCGGCCGGTATCGGGGTCGGACTCGACGCGGGAGTGGCATACGAGTAGCGCGGGGCACAATCTTGTGGTGATCGACGGTGCGAATCAGCACGGCCGATTCCGCGGTCAGCAGCGTGAGCTTACAGAAGATGACGGGCTGCGCGGGATGGATACGTGGCGGTGGCGAAACGCGTCGATGAACCAGGGCGAGCTGCTGCTGTTTGATCCGTCGGCCGACGAGATGCAGGTGATCGAGGCGGAGGGTGAGCGGGCGTACTACCCGACGGCGAAGCTGTATCGACGTACGTTGGCGATGGCGACGTTGGGGGATGGTGACGGTTACCTGCTGGACATCTTCCGGGCGCGCGGCGGCAGCGAGCATGATTATGTACTGCACGGCGGGTTGGATGAGAAGTATGAGCTTACGCATACCGTGGCGACCGAGCCGACGGAGGGGACGGCGCACAAGTACATCGCGTTGAAGGAGGCGGGATGGGCTGCGCCGCCGACGTCGTTCACGTTTGCGTATGAGGATGGTGTGCGGACGACGTCGCATGTGGTCGGGCCGACGAGTCTGGATGCGAAGGGTGAGTATGGCGTGCGATTTCTCGCGGGCGAAGCGCCGGCGATGCGGCGGGTCGGCTCGGCGCCGTTTGTGATGTTGCGTCGGCATGGCGGGCGCGAACTGGCAGAGCCGGGTGCGGAAAACACGTTTGTGCTGGTGCACGAAGCGCACCGCGATGCGGCGAAGGTCGCGTCGGCGGAACTGGTGTCGATGACATCGGACGACCCGGAGGCGGTGGTGGTGCGGGTAACGTTGGCGGATGGGCGGGAGGATGTTTTCTTCAGCACGCTGAGCGACGGTGAGATTCGACTGGCGGACGGGACTGTTTTTGAAGGTCGGCTGGGCTGGCAGCGGCGTGGCACGGACGGGCGCGAGACGTTGCGCGTGTTTGACGGTCGACGGCTGACCAACGCGGCGGGCGATGGTGTTCAGGGTGTGGAGCCGTTGCACGGTCGGGTGATGGCGACGCAGCGGGTGGAGGCGGGTGATGCGCGTGAAGCGCTTGTCGTCGATCGGCCGTTGCCTGATGACGGAAGCCTGGTGGGGCGAACGGTGCACGTTGCGTTTGGCGATGAGATGACGTGGTCGTACCGGATTCGGTCGGTGGAGAATGATGCGAACGGCTCGGCGGTGGTGGAGCTTGAGCACGAGCCGGGCTTTGAGATTCGTGAGGATGGGGCGCTGGCGAAGATGCTGTTTTATCCGGGGTGGGGCTTTCGCGAGGCGGCGACGTTTCGCATTCCGGTGGGCGGGGTGTGGAAATCGGATGGGGATTGAGCGTTGATGTGTTTGTTATCGCGAGTAGCGATTGTTCTGGAAAGGTGTGTTTGACCATGATCAGTTCGACATCAGACATTTATAGCGTTGGCATTGCCACCGTTGACATTACGCCGCCGGTGGGTACGCCGTTGGCGGGATTTGGTGATCGATCGATTCATTCGTCGACGGCGGTGTATCACCCGCTGCGTGCGGTGGCGGTGGTGGTGGACGATGGCGAAACGCCGATGTTGCTGCTGAGTGCGGAGTGGATTGCTTTCAGCGGGATGAGCGAGCGTGTGCGGGGCCGACTTGCGGAGGTGACGGGTTTGCCGACGTCGTCGATCATTCTGTCGGCGACGCATACGCATTGCGGACCGGTGATGAAGCCAAGGGATGTGGTGACGCACGGCCGTGTTGATAACGCGTACCTGGATCATGCGGTGGAGCGGATGGCGCATGCGGCGGAGATGGCGTGGAAGCATCGCATCGCGGCGCGGCTGCGCAGCGGCGTGGGGCATTGCAGCCTGGCGATGTATCGGCGTGTGCCGGACCCGGCGAACCCGGGGCGGGTGTTGCGAGCGATGCGGCCGAACCCCGATGGGCCGACCGATCATGAAGTGGGCATTGTGACGATCGAGTCGCTGGACGGGATCGTGCGGGGCATCCTGTTCAACTATGCCTGTCATCCGACGTCGCGAAACGGTTTGATGATCGGCGGCGACTATGTGGGTTTTGCGTACGACTATTTGCAGGAGGCGTTCCCCTACGCGCAGCCTTGCTTCGTGCAGGGGTGCGGCGGCGATCAGAAGCCGCGGCCGGCGGACTCGAAGGGTAATACGTTCGGCTTGCGCAAAGTTGAGCAGGTGCGTGAGATCGGATTTGAACTGGGGCAGGCGGTGGAGCAGGCGATTGCGAACGATTCGCTTGACACGGTGACCGGCGCGATTGCTGTCAAGCAGGCGATGGTCGAGTTGGAGACCGAGCCGCTTGACCGGTCGCTTGTGAAGTCGGAGTTGACGAACGACGCGCGGCCGACGAAGCAGCGGTGGGCGCGGTATCACCAGGAGCGGATCGAGCAGGGGCTGCCGGAGGAGCGGGCTGTGCCGTTTGAGGTGCAGACGTTGCGGTTTGGTAAATCGCTGGCGATGGCGACGTTCGCGGGTGAGATGAGTGTGGAGCATGGGTTGCGGTTGAAGCGTGACCTTCGGCCTTACTTCAAGCATGTGATTCCGATGGCGTATACGAATGAGCTGGTGGGCTACGTGGCGTCGAAAGACCAGTTTGCGGAGTATGGCTACGAGGTGCTGGATGCGAACCAGAACCGAAAGCGCACCGGCCGATTCGTTGAAGAGACTGAAGACCGGATCCACGACGTTTGTGCCCGGCAGTTGCTGGGCAAGACGTTGCCCGTTGCGTCTGCGATGGAGGCGGCAACGAGCTGATTGATATTGCAACGAAGTTTATGAAAGAGGAGCCGAGCGATGACTTCCACGACTGCTGCGCGCGCTGCGACGGGTGCGAAAGGTCTGGCGATACAGGGTGCTGAGCCTGCGCTGCCGCCGAGCGAGGGTGATGAACGTTTGTTTCATTGGCCCATCGTGACCGCGGAGGATGAGCAGGCGGTGCTGGACGTGATGCGGGCGGGCACGATGTCGGGCACGTCGATTACAAAGCAGTTCGAGGCCGAGTATGCGACGTGGCAGGGGTCGCGGCATGCGCTGTGCACGTGCAACGGCACGGCCGGGCTGACAGCGGCGATGTGGGCGTGTGGTGTTGGCGTGGGTGATGAGATCATCTGCCCGACGATCACGTACTGGGCGAGCGCTTCGCCGGCGTTGATGCTCGGGGCGACGGTGAACTTTGCGGATATTGATGCGAAGACGCTTTGCATCGATCCGAATGACATTGAACATCGCATCGGCCCGCGGACGCGAGCGATCGTGGTGGTTAATTATGCCGGGCATCCCGCGGACTACGACCGGATCATGCCCCTTGCTCGCAAGCATGGATTGAAGGTGATCGAAGACAACTCGCATGCGCAAGGCTCGATGTACAAGGGCAAGATGTGCGGATCGCTGGGGGATATTGCGGCGGCGAGCCTGATGGCGGGCAAGGCGTTTCCCATCGGCGAAGGGGGCATCATCACGACTGACGACCCGAAGCTGTATGAGCGGTGTGTAGCGTTCGGCCATTATGAACGCACGGGCGTGGCGAGCAACTACAACCCGGTTGATCAGCAGGTGCATGATGAAGGATTGCTGCGGTTCAAAGGCTTGCCGATGGGGGCGGCGAAGCATCGTTTGAACCAGATGTGTGCGGCGATGGGACGGGTGCAGTTGAAGTCTTACCCGGCTCGGATCGTGGAGATTCAAAAGGCGATCAACCGATTCTGGGATCTGCTTGACGGTGTGCCGGGGTTGCGGCCGCACCGGATCGACGAGCCGAACTCGTCGATGGGCGGTTGGTATTTTGCGCGTGGGCTTTACACGCCGGAAGAGCTTGGCGGACTGTCGGCCGAGCGGTTTTGCGAAGCGGTGCGAGCCGAGGGTGTGAAGGATTGTGCGCCGGTGTTAAACCGCTTGCTGCACACGCATGCTTATTTTCATGAGGCGGATGTGTTTGGCCATGGCAAGCCGACGGCGGTAGCGTTTGGTCAGCGCGATGTGCGGCAGGGGCCGGGCACGTTGCCGGTGGCTGAGCAGATGGCGGGGCGCGTGGTGGACGTGCCGTGGTTCAAGCATGATGACGCGGCGCGCATCGAGCAGTACGCCGCGGCGTATCGCAAGGTGGCCGAGCACGCGCATGAATTGCTTGAAGCGGACAAGGCTGCGCAGGGAGCGGCGGGATGATGCTTCGCGCGGGCACGGCCGACTTTGATGTGACGCCGCCGGTGGGCTATCGACTACAGGGGCATGCCAAGCGCATCTGTCCGTCGGCCAGTGTGCATGATCCGCTGATGGGCAGGGTGTTGACCCTGTCGGATGGATCGCGACGGGTGGCGATCGTGACGTTGGACCTGCTGTACTTTCTGCCGACGTTTTACGATCGCGTGAGGCGGCGCGTGCGCGAGAAGCACGGGGTCGCGGAAGATGCGCTGGTGCTGGCTTGCTCGCATACGCATACGGGGCCGTTCGTGATTCCGCCGACGGATGAGGCGTGTGAGGACTACTTGGAAGATTACGTCAGCCTTCTTGAGAAAAAGCTCTGCGGCGCGGTGGGGCAGGCGATCGGCGAAGAGCGGGCGTGTCAGCTTCGTTTTGCCAGCGGTGAGGTCGATATCGGCATTGTGAATCGGCGAGTGCCGACTGCTCGCGGCGTGCGGACAGCGGCGAACCCGGGCGGCCCGGTGGACCTGACTTGTCCGGTGGTGCGTGTGGATGACGCGGCCGGCCGACCGATGGCGGCGGTGTTTCAGTATGCCTGCCATCCGACGACGCTCGGGGCAACGGTGGATGCGATCTCCGCGGACTATCCGGGCGCGGCGTGCCGCGTGGTGGAAGCGAACTACCCCGGCTGCACGGCGATGTTCTTAAATGGTTGCTGCGGCGAGGTTCGACCAAGAATCGTCAATGAACAAGGCGACTTCGTGGGCGGCGGCTTTGATGATGTGCAGCGGCTGGGGTGGTTGCTCGCCGCCCATGTGATGGCGTGCATGGAAAACGCAAAGCCGATGCAGTCGACAACGCTTGAGAGTCGACTGGCTCGGCATCGTTATGCTTTTGATCCGGAACTGATGCCGGTTGATGACGCGTCGATGCAGCGCTGCCGATCGGTGTTGGGGGAGCGTAATCCCGGCGAAACGGCGGCGATTGCGCAATGGAGCGAGCGGTGGCGCGATCGTTGTGTGGGGCAGTCGTCGCTGCCGACGGATTACATCGAAGGCGACGTGCAGGTGTTACGCGTCGGCGACGCGTCGTTGGTGGCGCTGACGGGTGAGGTGATGGTGGATGTGGCATTGTCGCTGCGCGAGCGAAGCCCATCACCGCTGCTGATAGCAGGGTATGCGCAGGGCGCGATCGGCTACATCCCGACACGGCAGGCGCTTTTGGAAGGGGGGTACGAGACGCAGGCCTATCTCTGGTGCGATTATCCCGGTTGTTTCGCTGGTGATGTGGCGGAGCGATTGGTCGAGCGTGTACGGTCAATGTTGTGATTTCGGCTTCATGATTCCGGTATCGATCAGCGGGCGGATGTGCTTTCAGTCGGTTGATCGCGAATCGCCTGCATAAACACAGAGCGAACTGTTTCCGGCTCGCCCTGTGACTTCGTTCACTATCTGGAAACTGAGGATGACGAGCCTACTTGTCATAGGCCTTGTTACCTCATCGATTTCGACGTCGGCGCCCGCCGAGCATGACCAGCCCGCCGATCGCCAGCAGCCCCAGCGACGCGGGCTCGGGGATCGCGGTAGTGATGGTGGTGCTCTCAAAGCGAGCGCTCATGGAATCACCAATCCAACCCCGCTCGTTGCTGGCAGTCACGACGCGAGGGCTTCAACTCGTATCGGTTGAGCGCATCAACAGGCAGTTGCTCGCTCGTCCGCTGTACCGGGTACTTCTCGGGGCCTTCTACCGCCTTCCAGACGCTGGTTGACCATGACGGCGCGGCAACGACATGCTCCTGCACGCCGATCACCGAACGCCCCTTCGCGCACTTCGCAGGCCGTTACAGACTTGCCCGTATGATCGATCATGCCGATCCGCCGATGGCCCTGCTCCAATATATGTGTCAGTGCCACCCGGCCGAGTTTCACGCGATCGCTGACAACAGCGTCCACGTCCAGCGATGCTGGCAGCGTGTCCACGAGCACATACGACACCCCCCGCCGACGTAGCTCACGCAGTTGCTCCACAATCTCCGGCAGCGGTGGGGGATAAATGATCGCCCCGGCCACGAACGACGAGTCCAGATTTCGCAGCAGGTCGACTTCCTGCTTGAAGTCAAACTCCGCTGACTGCATCAACAGCCGCGGCGAACTGTTGCCGAGCCTTTTTCACGCCCCGGATGATCTTGGGCATCTGGTCGAAATCCAGGCCCGGGAGGACCAGCGCAATCCCCTGCCGTTCCTGCTTCGGCGAAGCGACGTAAATGCCATTGGCGATGCGATCGTTTTCTGAGCGATACTGTGGCGAGCCAGGTAGAAGTCTTCGCCGTTCATGGCCGTCGCAACTTACGCATTGGAACGCATTTCCAAGCGTTGAGAGGGGTGCTGCCACCTTCATCTGGTAGAAAGTGGTAGTCGTATTGGATCTGCTGCACCGCAGAGAAAAAACCAGCTTCGGTAGGGCAGCGGTGATGACTTTGTCTGGTGGTGAGAATCGCTGGCGAAATCCGCCAGTGGTCGAACCACGACAACTACCGATCAACAAAAGGCCCCCGCCACCGGTCGGCCGGCACAGCTTTCCGATTAATCAGGCAACTGTGCGCTTGCGTCGCATCAGGACAAGCAGGCCGCCCGTGCCGAGCAGCATCAAACTGGCCGGTTCGGGCACAGCCAGGAGTTGGTTCTGGTTCTCAGTGCTGTATTCGACAGTCGCACTTCGTCGATCAGGCCCTCCCACGATGACGCCGACCCGTTGTTCCAATTGCCGATCAGGAAAGTGCTGTCCGCATCATACAAGGAGGTATCGAACCCGCTCACCTCGCTGCTGACCAGTTCACCATCATCAGTCAGGTATTGCACCCAGAACGTGACCGTGCCGCTGTTGTACACAGCCGCCACGCAGTAATCTTTCCCTGCTTCGAGCGTATCTTCAGTCGCGAAAGTGCTGTTCTGATTAGTGCTCGAAACGCCGTCGGCACTGCTGCCGAATCGCAATTGGCCTGTATTTTTGTCACACCCAGAAACAGCTCCGATTGAGACGTGCTTGAACCCAAGAGGCAAGGACGAGGGGGCCTCATGTACCACACCTCCCGTTGCGAATCATGCCCGGCCAAGTCGCCCGGCGATCTTCGTCCGCAAATCCCGACCCATCTCATCGCCAAGCTGCCCCGCGTCCCACGTCAGGTCCAACCCACCGTCCGCCGACTTGGGGATGATGTGAAAGTGCACATGCTTCACCGCCTGGTGTGCCAGCTCCCCATTATTTTGAAGCACGTTGTACGCAGACGTGCCCGTCACGTCGCGGATCGCCCCCGCCAGCCGCGGCGCGATCTTCATGCACGCCGCCGCCAGTTCGCCCGGCATCTCATCCAGCGTGGCGTAATGCGCTTTCGGGATAATCAGCGCATGCCCCGCCGACAACGGCCCGACATCCAGAAACGCCAGCACCTCATCATCTTCATACACGCGATGGCAGGGGATCTCCCCCGCCGCGATCCGACAGAAAATACAATCCGCGTCCCGCCGCTGCTGCTGCTCACCCATCGCTCGATCCTTTCTCATACCCTTTCCCTATCAATCACCGGCCCATCATTCACCCGCCAAAGCCCACGGATGGCATCCGTGGGTCCGGCCGTGCCCCCATCGCCCGCGCCCGCCCGTTGCCTGAACAAAGGGCCCACCGACGACGTCCTCCCGTCACCGGCGGGCCCGCTGTTGTCATTCAACACACCCCCGGCGATTCGCAATCACCGCCGGGGGGCAGTCCACCTCACCGCACGGTATACGGCCGAGCCCCCGGCAACACCGCCCGCACCCGCACCTGACCATCGCGAGCGTTCCGCTCAAACACCGCAATCACTCGCGCCGCATCCGCAATCCCCACCTCCGGGGCCACCGCGAAACCATCTTCCTGCAGGTCATACGCCCGCACGTAGATGTACGCCGCAAAGTAGTCGCTCCGCGCCGACCCGACCTGACTCAACCAGCGAGCAAGCTCCATCCGGTCGGCCTGCGAAAGGTCTTCGTCGTCGTCTTCCAGCAACAGGAACAGTTCACCAATGTTGCCAATGCCAGGGTTCTCGCGTAGCTGGTCGACTTCGACATCTCGTCCCGATTGCGACAGGATAAGGTTGCGGCGATTAGCCGCTGTCCCTTCGCGGTATGTCACGATCCATTCAGCAATATCTTCACGCTGGGCCTGCTGTTGAAGTGGCAGCACCTGTTCCAACAGATGCTGCGGCATCGTGTTGAGGTTAACCAAGCCCGGCACCATTGCGCCGCCTTCCTGGAAACTCAACCCAGCGGCGACCGGGCTCAACGTCGTGAACCTGTCGATCATCATCGCCGCGTGTGTGACAAGCAGGTTGTTTTCCTCGGGAACATTCGGATCACCGATCACTCCCAATGCCGGATCGAAGTTGAGTTTGAACACCTTTTCAAAATCACTGTAGTCCGTTGTCGAGACCGTGATGCTGGGTGTATTGTTCCGGGCAAATTCCATAGCATCGTGCCATTGCTCCGCAAACGTCGAGTGGTCCCAATCGCCGGGCGTTGTCTCGAACGCGCTCGGCCCGATGACCATCAGGTTCACCAGATCGCCGATCGAGCGGAACTGCCCGCGATCGCGGTAGAGCAAGTGATCGTCCAGCGTCTCGTCATAATCTACGCCGTCCTTCTCCAGGTGGCCGAGACGCGATTCGTACTCATTTCGCTCCACTGGCGGATCGTCACCGTTTGGGTCCGGCTGCATCTCCGGCACTACCTCGGTTTCTTCCGGATCGTTTGGATCGCCCGGCACCCAGACAGGCTCGAAGTAATCTTCATCGAACATGTCTTGGTCACGGAACACCAGCGGGTTCAACCCTTCACCACCGCCGCGAACACTGTGTTGCCAATACGCAATCGGCTCGCCCGACACCGGGTCGGTCTCCCGTTCTAAGTCCGTCACCACACGCTCGGTGGGGAAGCGATAGGCCGTCATTTCAAAGTACGGCCAAGGCGCCAGTTCGTATAGATAATCGTTGTCGTCATCATCCACGTCATCCCAACGAATCACACCGCGCAACTCAATTTCAACGTCTCGCAGCGTCGTATCGACACTCGTGACGGAAGGCCAAGCCGGTACGTGGTCCGGAATCTTCACCGGGATGATCGTGCCATCAGTGCCACTGATGTGCTCCAGCAGGTTGTCACGCCAATCATCGCCCTCCACACCAATGCGCCACTGCAATGGATCCGGCGGATCAGCAGGTGAAGCATGTGGCGGCGTTTCCTCCCAATGGTAATCTTGCGCGTTATGCGGCGGGTCGTACTGCGACGTCCAGTTTGCGCCTACATCTGAATGTCGATAAAGCACCAGAACTTCACCCACATCAAGATATCGCCGCTCGTCTTCTCCCGGTGCGGCGGCCAGATGGCTGAGCATGACCTGTGAATTTTCCCAATCTTCCCAATCTGCCGGACTGTTTGCGTCCTGGTCTTTCCGCACAGGTTCGCCATCGATCCAGAGCTGTATGGTGTACAACGCCACCGGTTCATCAAACGGGTTGCGAATCTCGATGGCATAACCCGTGTCTCCTTCCTGGTCCCACCTGATTTCCCAGATGTTGTAAGGCACGTCTGGATCACCTCCCGGGTCTGCGGGTGTATCCAAAATGCTTTCCGCTTTGTACTTCGCCTGTGTGTACACTTCCGTGATCACCGGCAGCGGTGGCACGCCGTAGCGACGAGGCAATACCTCCGGGTCATTATCTGGATCGTCGCGTCGCGGCTCGACCTCGATCATGAACGGTACATCCGAACGATAGGTTGCCACGTTCGCAGCGAACTGTGCCGCCGCCATTCGCAAATCGTCATCCGTCTGTCCGAAGCCGCCTGGCAGCATCTCAGGCATTCGGTCAATCAAAGGCGGGTCGCCTGAATTACGATACCCCCGGTACACCTCCTCAAACGCACGCTGAACATTTTGTCGGCTGCTGTTGTTCAGATCGACCTTGTAGTAAGAAGTAATGTCGTCGTGCGTCTGATCGCCCACGTTGAACCCGAACGCCTCATCCACCATTGGCCACCGGAAGATCGACGCGCCGCTGAGGGTGGTGAGTTGCTTGCGCGGCTCGGCTTCGTAGAACATTTGGAGCGGGTTCGTGTCGTCAATGCCGCCGGGGTAGTCCGTGTAAACGCTCGCATCCCAGCCGTCGGGGGTCGTATGGTCATAGAAACGCTCTGCATAACCTTCGTCGCCGTTGCGCAGAAACTCCGGCATGCCGTCGGCTGCACGCACCAGCGGGACCGGTGACGGTCGGCCGCTGTTCAAACCATCGCGATGACGCAATTCATACTCGTTGGCCAAGCCGTAGCGACGATGGTCATTCGTCACGCTATACCGCCCCTGATCGCGCCAGTAGCTGCGGCGAGCCCCCGCTGCGACAGGCCATGTGACCTGGGTGTCGTCGTCAAAGCGGTAGCGAACCTGCCGTTGCAGTTCGTCTGCGATATCGTTGTTAGCGCGTCGGTTGAAGACGAAGGTACTCAGGTCCAGTTCGCTGGGATGTTCCCAGTTTGCCTGGTCGAGGTTGCCGCTTCCGATATTCAGCAACGTCATTGCTGAGTTGAGGTTGAGTTTGGCGCTCAGGTCGACAATGCGTACCGCCATCACGTACGCGATGTCGTCCATCTCCTGAATGGGCGCCCACGCCCATCGGCTGTCGGGCACGCCGTCGCCGGAGACGTCGACGAGGTTCATGTTGTTCCAGATGTCCAGAAGGCTGTCGGAGTTGTTCTGGGCGTTAGTGAAGTCCACCACGTCCGGCACGGGGATCGCGACACCGTCAACGGTGTTCGTAGTGAAGCGGTTGTTGTTCGCTTCATACCGCAGGAACAGGCCGCTGAGGTTTGTGATGTGAGGCCATCGTGGATTCGCCGCATCAAGGTCGATCGGCTCAGACGAAGCGAGCCACATGTCGTCCTGGTAGCCGCCTAGCGCGTCGCCTTCCTCCGCCCCTTCCCAGCCAAGTGCGGTGAAGATGTTGTCGTCGTTCTGATCATCCTGATTCGTCCACGGGTAGTCGTACAGTTCGAGTGCTTCGGGGTTATCGGGGTTGTATCGCAGGTCATCGCGGAGGGTGTCCTGGATCTGGCTGAGGATGGCGTCGATGACCAGGTTCATGTCGCCGCGCGGCGGGGCGGTGGCGAAGCGTTGGACGCGGGTCTGCTGGAGGTACGCCGCGCCGATCAGGGCCATGAGCACCAGTGACACGACGACCAGAATCACCGCGCTGGCTCGTTCACGTTGGCGGGCCGACGACTTGCGGGACGCGACATTGCGGGTAGCGGTTCGTTTCATGTTCATATCCTTCATCGCTCTCTCCTTCTTCCATGCGGTGAGCGGGCTTCGCCCCATCCCTCTGGAAGCCGCATTCCCTGGACCTTGCCCCCCGGTTGTTCCGGTCATCGCTCGGCTGCCAACCCGCGCACACATGCGGACCGCTTCGCCGAGCCAACATCATCACCCTCACTACGGCCGCGGCACACGAATAATGTGCTCAAACCATCGGCCGGAAATCGCGTATTCTTCGTACCTGTCGAGGGGTGGTGGGTTGTAGCCTTCCGTCAAGCTGGTCACCATGCCGCGATGATCGTGCAGCCGATAGCGGATGCGAATCAGGTGCGGCCACTTGCATTCATCCGGATCATCGTTGTCATGCCGAAACACAAACACCGCGTCTGCGTTGTCGGTGCTGTACGAATTTGTGGAATTGATGTGCTGAAAGTGGAATTGATCTTCATCGTTGCCATCAAGGTCTTGGAAATAGCCGTTATCGATCTGTGTCGCATCGTAGCTGCGCGGGATCGCGGCATCGTAGTCGTACGCTGACAAATTGAGCTCTTCATCCCAATTGATCGGAAAATTGCGTCCCTCGTCTGGATTGTTGAAGTGGTAGCTGTACCACTTGATCCGGTTGTCGGCGTCGCGGTCGATTCGCCCCTCACTCGTACTGTCGTAATCCCCCGCAAACTCCACGATGAAATCGCTGACGCCCATCGCGAGGATGGCGTGCATCTGCGCGAGTTGCCAGGAGGCGAGGTATTGATCGTTATCTGTCGGTTGCGGGTTGACGTGCAGGCGCTCGTTTGCGTCTCGTATGAACGTCATGGCAGCAGCACGAGGGCCGTAATCATTGGGATCCGCTTCGAGGTACGCGATAAGACTATCTGTGCCAAACAACGGAAAATCTGCCACGTCGGTCAGTCCGTGGTAAAGCATTGGCTGCGGCGAGCTGTACGGGTATTCAGTGGTTGGTGTTGCGGCCTCAAGAACGTTGGCGTCGTAAGTGAAGTGCTCCGCTATTGTCCCATCCGGCCCATCCGCGAGCAGCAGTTGCTGTCGGCCGAGGATCCAGTTGTTGGCGATGTCCGTGTTGGGCAGCCATGCGTCGTCGTTGTTAGCGTAGGGGGCGCCGGAGGAAGGGGTGCGGAGGACGTGGCCGTACCAGACGCGAGCGTGGGGGGCGGTATTTTCGTTGTGAAACTGGACGTCGGACTGTGGCGTGAGCGGGGCGAACGGGTCGTCGTCCTGGTTCAGCCGAGTGATGAAGGAGATCTGGTCACTTCGGATGGATTCGAGGCGTTCGGTGCCTTCGAAGTTGACGCGGACACCTTCGTAGCCTTCGTCGTAGCGGAACAGTCGGTTGACGATGACGAGCACGCCGGGCGGGTGTGTTTCGTATTCGGTGGGGTCTTCGTCGTCTTTGTTGGGGCCGGCCATGCGTTCGGCGTCGCGGCGGATCTGTTCGCCGATGGATTCGCTTTCGACGAGCATATCGCCCGTGCGAACGCCGACCTGCACGGCTCGGCTGGTCTCGAAGAACAGACTGTTGACCAGAAACGCCAGCAACGAGGCGAGCACGATAGAGATGATCAACTCCATCATGGTGAAGCCGGCGGACCGTCGGGTTGGTTGGGTGTGCATGTGCATGGTGTTTACTCTCCCCATCCCGCAGGCGGCGTGACCTTGAAGACCCGCAACGCAGGGCTGCGCCGGTCGCGCAGCTGATTGCTTGCGGGGGCGAACCAGATGGCGTCGGGCAGTACCGTAGGTGGGGTGGTCGGGGTACCGTTTTCGAGTTGTTCTGTTTCGCGGATGTTGCTGGTGACGATGATGTCGTTGCCGTCGATCCGTTCGATGCGATGGATGCCGCCGGCATTGTCGACGATCTGGTCGTTCGGGCTCAGATATTCTTCCAAGTCCGAGTCCAAGCCGGGATTGGTTACGCGGAAAGTGAGTTCGTCGGGCCGGGTGACTTCCCGCCGGAGGAGGCCGGGCAGCAGGTTGCCTTCGGGCTCGGGGTATTGATAAGTCAGGTAATCGCCCACACGGTTCTGTTGCCGTCGGAGGACGAAGACGACAAGTTCCCAACGGGGGTTGTCCTGATCGCCGTTGGCATCGCGGATCAGCGGGACCCAGTAGAAGCTGCGTTCGGTCAGGAATTCGTCGTTGACGCTTGAGGGGAAGCTACGCAGATCCCGAGGCCAGATGTCTTCGAGGGAGGGGTCCGCTGAAGTATCGATCGGGAAGGGGACGAGTTCCGCGCGGGTCGTGTTTTCCTGGTTGCCGGGATCGGTGAAGTAGCCGGACGGCGGCCCGTCGTAGTAGAACTCAAGATCTTCCCCACTGACGGGCGTGCCAAGGATGATGGCGTAGGCGTTCTGCTCAACGTGTCGGGCCTGCACGTCGTCGGCGGTCTGGCGCTGGAGCAGCGCACCGGCGGGGAAGATGGCGGCGACGGCGGCGAAGCCGATGGCGAACAGGCCGATGGCGACCAGCACTTCCATGAGGTTGAAGCCGGCCTGCCGACGAGGATGGGGTAGGCGATGGGTCATGTTCATCGTGACTCTCCTCGCAGGGCGACGCCGGTCTGCGGGCTGAAGAAGACGGCGCGGCCGTGGTCGCGGAACCATTGGCGAATCTCTTCGTTTGCTTCGGCGTCCATGTCGACGTTGAGGGCGCTCCAACCCCATGCGGCGCGGAATGCGTTGGCGTCGAAGAGGATGACGGCTTTGACGGTGGGCATGCCGTCGTAGGGGTAGATGTAACGGCCGTCGCCGATCGTAAGCAGGTTTGCCCCGCGTCGCGGGTCCCCGGAGTCGGGGTCGTAGCCTGGAGCGGGGAAGCTACCGGGGCCGACGTTGTAGCCATCGCCGGCAAAGTCGTAGTAAATATGTGCCTGGCGGGTGGTCAGTTGTCCTTCGCGGTTGAAGCGGACGGCGAAGGGGGGCGGGACGAACCGCAGACCGACTTCCAGATCGTCGTGAGTGTCGCGATAGATGCCGACGATACCGGTGCGTCGCGGGAGACTGATGTAGTCCGTGCCGTCGACGTCTTTGAAGCCGACGTATGTCGGTTGCAGAAGGTTGTCGCTGGTGTCGAGGGCGATCTGGTCGGTTTCGGTGAGGATGAGTTCGCCGCCTTGGGTGAAGATGACGGCGGTGCCGTGGTAGCGGAGGTATTCGCCGTAGCCGAGGTCGCCCATGTCGCGGCGGTTGAGTCGGTGGTTGAGGACGCGTGCGGCGTTGACGGCGGAGGAGACGGTGGTAACGCCGGCGTCGCCCTGGCCGATCTCGGTCAGACGGTTGAGCACGGGGAACGAGACGGCGACGACGGCGGCGATGATCACGATGACTACGAGCAGTTCGATGAGCGTGAAGGCGGCGCGGTGGCGCAGGGGGGGCGACCCGGACTTGCGCTTCGCTTCAGTCCGGCGTGGGGGAGCGTGATGATGGGGGGTGAAGGTGGTCATGGTTCAGTCCAGTTCGAAGCTGTAGATGTTGTCGGCGGCCTGTTCAGCGAGATCGGCGTCGTGGGGCTCGCCGCGCTCGCGGTTCTGCCATTCTTCGTAATCACCCCATTGCTCGTCGGGGCCGGCGGAGGCGAAGTAGGGACGGTGGCGCGGTGGGAGGTAACGAATGGGTTCGTCGGTCATGTTCGCGTCGGGGTGTCGATAGACGATTGCCGTGCCCCAGTTGTCGTTGGCGGCGATAGGGCCGGTGTCGCCGTTGACATTGCCGTATTCCAGCTGCTCGCGGAGGGCGGCGATGATCTGGTAGACCTCGGGAACGCGTTGTGTGCCGCGAAGGAACCAGCCGATGGTGTTGTCCGGATCGTATACGTTAGTGGGATCGTTCCAATGGTTTGGGCGGTCGCCCCAGGCGTAGCCCATCTGGGCCTGGTATTCGGTGGAGGCGTTGTGGAGGGTTTGCAGGAGGACGGCGGTTTGTCGGGACTGGGCGGCGCTGCGCATGTAAGTGCCCGCGGCGAGGGTGATGGCGACGAGGCCGACGATGATGAAGACCACGATGAGGATCTCCATGAGCGTGAAGCCGGCGTTGCGTTGATGGCGGGGGCGCGGTGGGGCGGCCGCAGCGCGACTGAAGTTGCGCTGCCTTGGGGGGGCGGAGGTGGTGGGGTTTGAGTAGGTCATGGGTTGGGGGTCTCCAGTTCGTAGCCGTAGAGATTGTCGGCGGCGGCGCGGCGGTGGAGGGCGTGGGCGCTTGGAGTGTCGGCAGCAGCGCGACTGGAGTCGCGCTGCGTTGGTGTGGCGCCGAACTGGCCGCTGCGGCCGGCGGAGACGAAGCTTGCGGGGAGGCGGCGGTCGTGGTCGGGGGCGTGGTATCGCAAGGGTCGGCCGAAGCCGTCGAGCACGTGGGCAGCGTCGTTGTCGTCCGTGCGGACGAGGCGGACGCGAGCGAGTTGCTCGGCGGTGTCGGGGTCGGCCTGCATGAGGGCGAGGGCGTCGGCGGCGCTGCCGGGGGGCATGGCGTCGTGGGCCTGGGCGTAGGTGTGCAGGGCGGCCTGGAGGGTGAGCAGGGTGTGACGGGTGCGGGCCTCGGCAGCTTCGTGGCGGAGGGTGCGGTTGACGAGGGTGAGCGTGCCCAGAACGCTGGCGAGCAGCGCCAACACCGCGACCAGCTCGACCAGCGACATGGCTGGGCGGTGGTGGTGGGGCGGGTTGGTGAGGCGGTTGGGCATGGGTTGTATGGTCGGTTGAGGGTTGGTTCGGCGTTGGTTGGGCGTACTGGGGGCGCGGCGGTAGGTAAGGCGCGAGGCAAGTGCGGCCGAAGCCGCACTGCCTTCGCGACGCGTGGGGGGTTACATCACGGACTGCATCAGTTCGACCAGCGGGAGGAACAGCGCGATCACGATGAAGCCGACGATGCCACCGAGCAGGACGACCATGACCGGCTCGAGGAGGGAGACGAGGCTGGCGACGGCGACGTCGACTTCTTCGTCGTAGTTGTCGGCGATTTTGGAGAGCATTTTGTCGAGGTCGCCGGTCTCTTCGCCGACGTCGATCATGTTGACCACGAGCGCGTCGCAGACCTTTGCCTGGCGGAGCGGATCGGCGAAGCTTTCACCTTGCCGAACGGAGTCGTGGACGTTGGCGAGCGCTTTGGCGTAGATGACGTTGCCGGTGGTTTCACTGGTGATGGTGATGGCGTCGAGGATGGGGACGCCGGCGTTGATGAGCGTGCCGAGGGTTCGTGTGAACTTGGCGATAGTTGCTTTGGAGACGAGTCCGCCGACGATGGGGGTGGTGAGCAGGATCCAGTCGGTGACGTATCGTCCGCCTTGGCTTTTTCGGATGAGTTTGAGTCCGAAGAAGATGAATATGGGCGATAGCAGGATCCAGACGATGCCGGGTATGAGCATGTCGGGTCGAATGCCGAACAGCGGGCCGGCGATCCACGAACTGGCGTCGATGAGCACGAGTGTCATCGTGGGCAGCGTGGTGTCGAAGTCGTCGAAAATTTCGATGAATGAGGGCACGATGAAGATCATGATGCCGAGCACGATGATGGCAGCGACGGAGAGGACGACGCTGGGGTAGATCATGGCGCTGATGATGCGTCGTCGGAGTCGCGCGGCTTTTTCGAGGAAGTCGGCGAGTCGTTGGAGGATGAGGTCGAGCACACCGCCGACTTCACCGGCGGCGATCATCTTGGTGTAGAGGCGGTCGAAGGCTTTGGGATGTTTGGCCATCGCATCCGAGAGCGTGGCGCCGCCGGAGACGTCTTCGTGCACACCTTGGAGTGTGTCTTTGAGCAGGCCGCTTTTTTCCTGCTGTTCGAGGATGGAGATGGAGCGGAGGATGGGCAGGCCGGCGTCCTGGAGTGTGGACAGCTGGCGGGTGAAGAGGGTGAGCTGCTTGTTGCTCACGCCGCCGATGTTGATGGAGATATCGCCGGCGCCCTTTTTCTTTTTCGTCGTGCCGCCGGTGCTGCCGCGTGATTTTTTGGCTTTCTGCTCGCGGACGGCGGTGGGGAAGTAGCCCTGACTGCGAATGCGAGCGATAGCCTCTTCGCTGTTCTGGGCGTTGATCGTTCCCTTTTGCGGCTTGCCGGACTCGTCGAGTGCTTCATATTGAAAGGCGGGCATGGCGGAACCTCTTTATTACATTTGGAATTTGGAATTTCGGATTTCGAATTTTGGATTTTCGGAATCGGGGTTCGGTTTCAGGCAAATTCGAAATCCGAAATCCCACATCCGAAATTCCCCAATCAATCTTCGATCACCGTTTCACGGACGACTTCGTCGATGGTGGTCAAACCGTCGTAAATAGCGAGCAGCCCGGACTGCCGCAGTGTTCGCATACCGCGTTTGCGGGCCTCGGCCTGGAGGACTTGCGTGGAGGCGTTTTGCATGATCAGCTCGCGCATTTCATCGTCGAGCACCATGATTTCAAAGATGGCCAGCCGACCCTTGTAGCCGGACTGGTTGCAGTAGTCGCAGCCTTTACCGTGGTAGAGTTCGCGACCTTGCAGGTCTTCCGGCGCGAGGTTGAGCCGCATGAGCTCTTCCTCGCCGGGGGTATAGGCTTCTTTACAGCGCTGGCAGATTTTTCGCACGAGTCGCTGGGCGACGATGCCTTCGAGCGTCGCGGTGAGCAGGAAATTTTCCAGGCCCAGGTCGAGGAGTCGGGCGATGGAACTGGGCGCGTCGTTGGTGTGAAGCGTGGTGAAAACGAGGTGGCCGGTGAGCGACGCTTCGACGGCAATCTTGGCGGTTTCCAGGTCGCGTGTTTCGCCGACGAGGATGATGTCTGGGTCCTGTCGCAGGAAGCTTCGCAGGGCGCGAGCGAAGGTGAGGCCGACTTCGGTATTGACCTGCACCTGGAGGAGACCGTCGATATCGTATTCGACGGGGTCTTCAGCGGTGAGGATTTTGACGTCGATCTGGTTCAGCTCGTTGAGCGCGGCGTAGAGGGTGGTGGTCTTGCCCGAGCCGGTGGGGCCGGTGACGATGACAATGCCGTTGGGCTTTTGGGCAAGTTGGCGGAACTGGTCGAGATCGTCGTGGCGAAGGCCGACCTTGTCGAGGTCGAGCTGGACGTTGCTGCGGTCGAGGATACGCATGACGACGGATTCGCCGAACATGGTCGGGAGCACGGCGACGCGCAGGTCGACCGGCGCGCCGTTGACGACCAGCTCGATGCGGCCGTCCTGCGGCATGCGGCGTTCGGCGATGTCGAGGTTGCTCATGACCTTGATACGACTGACGATGGGCATCGCGAGGTGTCGCGGCGGGGGGATCATTTCATAGAGCACGCCGTCGATGCGATAGCGCATCTTGAACTCGTCTTCGAACGGCTCGAAGTGGATGTCGGAGGCGTGGTCCTTGATCGCCTGCATGAGCACGAGGTTCAGCAGCCGTTTGACCTTGTTGTCTTCCGCCGCTTCGACGAGGGCGTCGAGGTCGATCGAGGCGCTGTTGGCGTCGAACTCCTCGAAGTCGTCGACTTCGCTGAGCTCGGCGACGAGTGAGCTGAGCGACTCCTCGTCTTCGCCGTAGTAGCTTTGAATGCGTTTTTCGACCTGATCGGCGGGGGCGACGACGGCCTGCACTTCGAAGCCCATCAGCAGACGCAGGTCGTCGAGAGCGCGGAAGTTGTCGGCGCTTTTGAGCGCGATGGTCAGTGTCTTGCTTTTTTCATCGTACTGAATGGGCAGGACCTGGTAAGCCTGGGCCGTCTCCGCCGGGATGATGTGGATGACCTCGTCGGTAAGGTCGAAGTCATCGAGGTCGACCACTTCCATGCCCGCCTGGGCGGCGAGCGCGAGGCTGATGTCATCCTGATTGACGTAGCCGAGCTCGACGAGCAACTGCCCGAGGGCCGGTCGTCCGCGGCCTTCCTTCTGGCGGGCCTCCTGGATGTCCAGGGCTTCTTTGACCTGGTCCCGGGTGATCTTGCCCATCTTCGTGAGAATGCGGCCGATGCGTCGGCCTTTCATCTCCGAAAGCGCGGGGCCCTTCGACTTCGTGCGTGTTTCCGCCATCGTGTGTCACTCCACGCCCCGGCCCGCCCCCGAAAAAAAACGTTACCAGGCAATACGCCAGCCTTTATAAGGGCCGGCCTCATGCCCACCGTCGGCAATGATGCCACCAAACGGCAGGCGAATCAAACCTCAGATTACGTCAGACTCATTCCCGTCAACACTTTAAAAGCCAGGCAGCCCGCCCGACCGTTTCTTCGCCCGGCTATGCATCGCGGCCTCGCGACCGCCGAGCCGCCTGTCCGTTGCCTGCCCGCACCGGTTCATCTGCACGGCTCGCAGCCATGCCCGATTCGCAACACGCCACATCAACACACTGCGTTACATCCACCGTCGGCCGATTCGTCGCTCGCTTTAACTTGCTCTCATCAGGCCGACGCTGCGAAACCCTCGCGTCGGGCTAGCCTGCTGGAGAGAAGCGGCCTGGGTTGATGCGTCCATTTCCATGTGTCGATTGCCTTGTGCTCCGTTACCGGCTTCGTTCTGGCAGTCAACGCTGATCGGTTATCCGCGAGGGAATGAAAAAAAGGATGGATGAGATCATGGTCGCGGATACCTGCATCAGGATCATCGTTCACGGCTCATGGTACCAGCCATCGACCATGTGGCAAGGGCTTCTATAGCATTGTATTGTATGTGACACATGGAATTCGGTTCTCCTTGGGCGAGGGATCGTTGCGAATCCTGAGCCGTCAGGTGGTCGACGGGGACAGCTTGGCGGCTGTTGAGCGGGGGCTGCGCGAGATTCGAGTCGTGTTTGCGGTGTGGCGGGGAGACTGCGCGCCGGCTGGGGCAGTGCGGGTAATGCCCGGTCGGGTTGAGGTCGCGCGTCAAGTTGCGTTGCAGTTCATCTTCAATGTGAGGTGAAGACGCCCACGGCGTGACGCCGTGGGCGTCGGATGGATGTTACGGGCCGAGGGTGCCCCTGGTGGTTTGTCCACCAGTGTTTCATGGATGGCCTACGACACTGGTGGACAAGCCATCAGGGGCACCGCACGCCCGACGTTCACGGGGCGTGCGTATTCGGGGCGTGCTCCGCGCGACAGCGTGCTCGCATGTCGCGGCGGCCGCATGATCGCTCGCGGCTGGCTTACGCCTTTGCCACATCTTCGCTACCATCCTCGGTTCATGACGTCGCTGCCGCCCCCGCCATCCGCGTCTTCGGATCAAATGCCCTACGGTCGGCTGCCTGAGCCGCCGAAGGTTCGGCTGCGCCCGATGGTGCATCGCGTGGGGCTTACCGCGGCGGCGGCGGCGTGCATCGTGTTCGAGCACGGCTTCTACGAGCCTCGGATTCCGCTGTGGCTGATCCATGGCATTCAGGGGTTGATGCTTGCACTGTTCGCGGGTGACATGTTCTGGCGGGCGAGGCGGCGGCGTGAGCCCGTGCCTGGTGCCAGTGCGACCTGGTTTGATGCATCGCTGCTGGTTGGCGCGGCGGTGGGGGGCGTGGGCGCGTTGGTGGGCATCGACATTGCCTGGCGGCTGGTGGAGGTGGCGGCGGGCGTGCTCTTCTTTATGGAACTGTGGCGGCTGAACGTGGCGCTGGCGCGCGTGCTGCGACGGCCGGGGCTGCTGCTGCCGATGTCGTTCTTCGTGTTGATCCTCATCGGCACGGTGCTGTTGAAGGCGCCGGTGGCTGTGCCGGCGGGTGAACGGCTGAGCTGGCCGGACGCGATCTTCACCATGACCTCGGCGGTCTGCGTCACCGGCCTGACCGTCCGCGACACGGCCACGACCTTTACGCCCTATGGCCACACGGTGATCGGCATCTTCATTCAGCTGGGGGGGCTGGGCATCATCATCTTCGGCTCGGTGCTTGCGCTGATGTTCGGCCGAACGCTGTCGCTGCGCGAAGACGTCAGCCTCAGTCAGATGCTGCACGACCAGCCGTTGCAGGACATTACGCGGTTCGTGCGGTTCATCGTGGTCGCGGCGCTGACGGTCGAGTTGCTTGCGGCGTTGATCATGATGCCGATGTGGGAGCCGCCGCCGGGCGAAACGTACACCCTCCAGCAGCGGTTCGGCATGGGCATGTTTCATGCGGTGAGCGCGTTCTGCAACGCCGGGTTTGACCTGACCGGCGACAGCATGGTGCCGTATCGGTTTGCACCGTTGGCGCACTTGGTCATCATTCCGCTGGTGATCTTCGGCAGCATCGGGTTTCCTGTGCTGGACAATCTCTGGCGGGTGGGCAAGGCGAAGGTGGTGCTGTGGCTGCGTCGGCCGCGGGTGGTGTGGCGACCGTTGACGCCGTTCGAGCGACCGGTGGCGCTGTCCGATCGGCCGCGGTTGAACCTGCACACGAAAATCGTGCTTGCCACCTCCGGGATCGTGTATGTCGTCGGCTTCGTCGTGCTCATGGCGGCCAAGCTGATTCCCTACCTGCACCCGGACCTGACCCACGGCGTCCCACACGGACCGGACAGCAGCCAACCGCTGACACTCGCTATCGTCTGGCAAAGCTTTCTGGACGCGAGTTTCCTCTCGTTCAGCTCACGCACCGCCGGGTTCAACTCGATGCCCATGGAAGAGCTGAGCATGGCAGGGCGGTTCACGACCATGGTGCTCATGCTCATCGGCGGTTCGCCGGGGGGCACGGCGGGCGGGGCGAAGAGCACGGTGGTGGCGTTGCTGGTGCTGTCGGTGTTTGCGACATTGCGCGGTCGGCGGGAGACTGAGGCGTTCGGGCGAACGATCAGCGACTCAATGGTCCGCCGGGCCGCGACGCTGGGCATCTGTTATATCGCCCTGGCGAGCGTCGTGACGGTGCTGCTGAGCATCAGCGAAGGCGACCGCCACACGTTTGAGGCGATACTCTTCGACTCGATCAGCGCGACCGCTGTCACGGGCTTGTCGCTGGGCGTGACGGACGATATCACCGAGTTCGGCAAGGGTGTGGTTATTGTGACGATGTTCCTCGGCCGTGTGGGTCCGCTCACGCTGCTGGGCGCGCTGATGCTCACGGGACGCAAACGAAGGCCCTACGGCTACGCCCACGAAGACGTGGTGCTTGGATGAAAAACAACAAGACATGACAAGGTGAGTGAGTGACAAGGTGCCGAAGGTCGGCAGACCCTTCACCTTGTCACCCCGTTACCTTGTCAGGCTTCACCGGAGACGCGACATGCGATTCACCATCATCGGGCTCGGCCGATTCGGTTCGCGATTGGCGGCACAGTTGGCCGACAAGGGGCAGGAGGTCATCGGCATTGACCGCGACCCGCGCATCATTGAAGAGATGCGCGATCGCGTGACGCTGGCGATCAGCCTCGACGCGACCGACGAGCAGGCGCTGATCATGCAGGGCATCGACAAGGTCGACGTGGCGGTGGTCGGCATCGGCACGGACTTCGAAGCGATCGCGCTGACGACGGTGGTGCTCAAGGAGATCGGCGTGCCGCATGTGGTCGCCCGGGCGGTGTCGCCGACCAGTGCGCGTATTCTCAAGAGCATCGGCGCGGACGATGTGGTGAACCCGGAAGACGAGGCAGCGGACCGCTGGTCGCACAGATTGGTCGCGCCGAAGTTCATGCGTCAGTTCGAGCTGGATCAGGGCTTCAGCCTCGTGGAGATTCCCACGCCGCGCAAGTGGGTTGGCCAGTCGTTGGCGAAGCTGAACCTGCGTGTGACGGAGGGGTTGCACGTGGTCGCGGTTCGGCGGCGCAAAGATCAGGACGATCCGCAAAGCCCGATCAGCTTTCAAATCCCCCAGCCCGGCGAGCCGTTGCGGGCGGAGGAAGTGCTCGTCGTGCTCGGCCAGGACGAAGACGTGGCGCGGTTGCCGAGGTAGGTATTTGGCGATCTGGTGATTTGGTGATTTGGTGATGTGCCCGAAGGGAACGGAGGTTAGGCCGTCATCAAGCCTCCCGTCCCGTCTTGCACTTCACCAAATCACCAGATCGCCAAATCACCAAATACCCAAATCCTCTTGCATCGCAAGGGTTGCACATCTATGCTGAACCTGTTCGCCAGGGGTGCCCGCACGTAAGTGGGCTGAGATCACACCCTGGAACCTGATCCGGCTCGCACCGGCGTAGGAAGGCGAACCCCCGCTCACGCGTGCCTCATCCTTCCTGACGTTCTCAGTGCGACATTCCGCTTGCTTGATGGTTCATCCAGTCGCAAGCTCTGGAAGGAATCGGCTATGACTCGTCCTTACACCCTCCCGCCCATCGGCAGCAATCCCGCGACGACGCCTAACGTCACCACGCCCGGCAGCTTTGCCAACCGGCCCGACATCGGTGGCCCGCTGAGCTTCAGTTCGCCTGACACGCCGGGCATGCCCGCGCCCAGCGACAAGACCGCGTGGGACTTCCTGCCCGATGGCTGGCAGACGACGACGGACGACAGCAAAGCCCAGGCATGGCCATGCCTGGGCTTTAAGGTCACCCAATTCCAGCAGGCCGACGGCTCGACGCGCCACGTGCTGCATCCCGAGCACTTCGAAGCCAGCACGCAACTCGAACACGCTCGGCTGGGCGTGGTTACGCCGCAAATGGCGCGGGTGGCCGAGCGAGAGGGGCATCTCACGGCCGAGCAGGTGCGTGACGAGGTCGCGGTCGGACGGATGGTCATCCCCGCGAACAAGACGCATTTGGGTTACAAGCTCGACCCGATGGCGATCGGGCGTGCGAGCAAGACGAAGATCAACGCGAACATGGGCGCATCGCCTGTGAGCAGCGGCACGGATGAGGAAGTTGAAAAGCTCAAGTGGGCCGAGCGTTGGGGGGCCGACACGGTGATGGACCTGTCGACGGGTGGCAATCTTGACGAGTGCCGCGCCGCGCTTTGCCGGAACTCGACGACGCCGATCGGGACCGTGCCGATCTACTCGATGATCATCGGCCGCAAGCTTGAAGACCTCGACGAGTCTGCCGTGCTCGAAACCGTCCGTCACCAGGCGGAGCAGGGGGTGGACTATTTCACCATTCACGCCGGCCTGCTGCGCGAGCACCTCAAGCTCGTGAAGAATCGACTCATCGGCCTGGTCTCGCGCGGCGGCTCAATCCTCGCCAAGTGGATGCTGATGGACCCGACGGGCCGCCGTGAAAACCTGATGAATACGGCGTGGGAAGACATCTGCGACATCATGCGCGAGCACGATGTCACGTTCAGCATCGGCGACGGCTGTCGGCCGGGCGGCCTCGCGGACGCGACCGACGAACTGCAACTCGCCGAGCTGGTCGAAATCGGCAAGCTTACCGAACGCGCCTGGCGAAAAGGCGTGCAGGTCATGGTCGAAGGCCCCGGCCACGTGCCGTTCGATCAGATCGAATACAACATGAAGCTCCAGCGCACACTCTGCCACGGTGCGCCGTTTTACGTGCTCGGCCCGCTGGTGACCGACATCTTCCCCGGCTATGACCACATCACGTCGTGCATCGGTGCGACCAGCGCTGCCTACCACGGCGCGTCGATGCTCTGCTACGTCACGCCGAAGGAACACCTCGGCCTGCCGAAGAAAGACGACGTCAAGCAAGGCTGCATCGCGTACAAGATCGCTGCTCACGCTGCGGACGTCGCGCTGGGCATCCCCAACAGCCGCAACCGCGACGACGAACTCACACAGGCCCGCGCTGCGCTGAACTGGCAGAAGCACTTCGACCTCAGCTTCGATCCGGACACGGCTCGTGCGTATCACGACGAAGACCTTGATGTCGACACCGACTTCTGCGCGATGTGCGGCCACGACTGGTGTAGCGTCCGCATTTCCAAGGAGATTCAGGACTGGGCCAGCGGCAAGGCCGACGGCTATGAGCGTGGCAAGCCGGTGAAGTCCGACGCGCTCACCGCCGAGCAGCAGGCGATTCTCAAGCAACGTGGTTACTTGAAGCCTGAGGAAATCCACAAGCTCGCGAGCAAGACGAAGAAGGTTGTCGACGCGGATGAGGACGGCAAGGCGAGTTGCCACAGCGATTACGTCGACGCCGACGAAGCGAAGAAGTTGCAGGAAGAAAAGCTGGTGCAGGTTGACGTGCGTCCCGCGCTGGGGTTGCGCAAGGAAGACTCGGTGATCTGACCGCGAAAACCCACGGATTCAATCCGTGGGCTTCGTGGATCGACCGCAAGACGATGGACGAAACTGCAGAGTACATATGCCCGCACTGTGGCGAGTCGATCCAGATCATGGTCGACCCCACGGGCGGCGATGAGCAGGACTACGTCGAAGACTGCCCGGTGTGTTGCAACCCGAATCAGTTGAGGATCATGTTTGATCGCGCCGGCTATGCGAGCGTGTCGGCACAGCCGGCGCAGTAACGTCGGCGCGGGTCGGGACTGGCGAGGCCTTCTTTGCAGCCGAACTCCAAGCTTGCCTGAAACCTGACCCCGGTCGTCATTCGTGCCGACTCATGTTTTTCCAAAGGGTTCCGAAGAAATAGCGTGCCTTTTCATGGCTTTCGCTTGAACGGTTTTGCATCGTGGCATCCCAGCGAAGCTGATCAATGAGGATGGTTCCTTGGCCGAGCTTGTGCATTGTCATCCCGATGCCAGGCGACTCGTTGCGCGGATGCGTTTCGAGTGAGCGGAGGATTTTCTGACTCAACGTCCCTTGGGCGCTGCTTGTAACGTCCCACTTTCCAAGCCAGTCAGGTTCGTACAGCAACGCTTCGCCGTTGTGGCCGTCGGGCTCGAGAACGTAGTCGGCGATGGCGGTGGTCCGGACGGAGAAATCGTTGCCATTCGTCCACCCGAAGGTCGCCCAGCAGGTGTGGTAATCGCTGATGCCGTCCAGCAACGGATGGTCGAACTGCTTTGGTTCGATTTCAAATTGCTGTAGCCACATTTGAGGCGGCCTGAGAGAGATGGGTTGCCCCAGCCAATCCGTTAACGTTGCAAGGTAGGGCGTCTGGGGTGTCAGGCGGTGAACCCAGAGCGTGCCTCCTCCGCGGACGAACTGTTCTAATGCCTGAAGTTGCCGTGCGGATGGGCTGGCGTTGCCCGTCAACAGCACGTGATGCACGCCGGGTCTAAGGGGTTGCTCATCAGCCATTCCGCCGAAGAGAACCCTTGCCTCACGCATGCGTGCTTCCCAGTCGGCAAGCTCCTCCGGCCGAGCGAGCAACATAAGCTTGCGATCGACATCGTTGTCGTCGGCTTCCCGCAACGTGTCAGCGTATGCGGCAAGATTGTTGAGCAACTGTCGGGCGACTGGCTCGGTGGCCACGGCTTCGTTCAGCTGAAGAGCGCAGGCGACCAGCGCGCCCCGGCCGTATCTGGCGATAATCAACGGGGTGTATCGTAATCCGCCGATCCCGCTGGCAATCAGGGGGATTTCGAACGCCGGGTCGAACGGTGCTGCGTAGTTGGCTCGGCTAACGTAGTGGTCCGGTTGCCAGAACTGCCACTGTTTTTCGGGGATGTTGTCTGTCAAGGGGTGGCTACGTTGCGTGAACAGCCTGGTGGCATCGCTTTCGCGAGTGGCTTGAAGGTTTACGCCCGCGGCAGAACCTGAACCTACGTTTAACGTCATCACCACACCGCCGCGGTCGATGTACCGCTCAAGCAGGGGTCCGGTTTCAGAGCCCAATGCGTTGAACACCGACTGGTCGACCAGCACGAAGCGGACTCGTTCCGCGTCAAGTTGACGCACCACATCGGGGCCATGAACAGTCAGGCCACTCCATTCGGCGATCTGCCCCAATTGGTTGGTGTCTCCGATCAGCCGAACACGATCTGCATGCCAGCCCGAGGACGCAGGTTGTTCGGGGAAAACTTCCCAGTCTTGTGTGAAGCCTGAAACGAGTTGTCCCTGTGCATCGTTCAATTCGACATGGAACTGGCAGCCGGTCGTCTGCTGGACGTCGGGCAATTGGAACGACCAGTCGACGTCGTGCCGCTCGCCGGCTGGGATCGTCAGTTTTTCACTTTGGCGGTCGATGACCCGGCCGTCTTGAGTCAGCGTTGTGACGAGGGTCACATCGTGCGGTTCAAAAGAATCATTGAGCACGACGAGCGGACGTTGTGCCGTTGTGCCGCCACGCCAATGGCGAAGTCGATCGCGTGTGAAAACGGTGACAGGCTCCATGGCGCTTCGCATGTAAGGAGCCAGATGCTCGTTGCGCGTGACATCCCATGGGTCCATGCCTGCCAGTCCCATGTCGCGAAAGCCCTGGATCTGCAACTTCATGGTTTCACCGATGCCGCGCACCAAAGGCTCAGCTTGGCCGAAGAGGTCGCGATAGGCAGCCGGGCCGGTCCAGAACGCAAAGTGATCGGGGTAAGCGATGGCGGTGGCCGGTCCGAATTCGCCTGCAAACCAAGGGCGATCGCGGTCGGGCAACTCTGCACCATATTTGAACGCGCCCGGGATCTCTTCGGGGCGGCTGATGTCCTCCATCGCCCACGCGACGGGTGGGAACTCAGTGGCCCATAGCGGGTTTTTGGTGGGGCTGACGTAATAGAAATGAATGTTGATGATGTCGATGGGGAACCCGTGCGAATCGGGCTTGTAATCGCGCAAGTCGCCGTCGCCTTCCTGCATGATCGGCCGGGTCGGGTCGACCTGCTGAAGGTGACGGAAAGACTCGTAGAACTTCTCGCCGATAGGCTGGTTCGGGGCGGTAATAATGGCTTCGTTGGCCAGACTCCAGATCACAATGCTCGGGTGATTCTTGTCCCGAGCGACCCGTTCGCTCCACGTCCGCTGAAAATGGGTCCAGAAGCTGGGCTGGTCATAGGCATAATTGCGATTGAACGTCAGTTCAGATTCGCCGATGAGCATCATGCCCATCTCGTCCGCCAGAAGGGCGAAACGTGTGGGCGGCGGCATGGTGGTTGGCCGCACCGTGTTGATGCCCACGTCGTTGAGTTGTTTGAACATCGCACGCAGCGCGTCCACGCCGGCTTCCGTGTCCAGCGTGCCGTGCGTGAAAGCGCGCATGGCAACGCCGTTGATCATGATGTTTCGGCCGTCGATCCAGACCTCACGAAACCCGAATCGTATATGCCGCTGATCGAGAATTGCCTGTGTGCTCGCGTCGACAAGTTGAACCCGGGCGACGTAGAGGTGGGGGTCGCCGGGCATCCACAACGTGGCATCGGGCCAGGCCTGCTTCAACTCGACCTGGCCCGGCCCGGCCGACAACTCGACTTGACGCTCCACGCGGAGCACTGGGTCCGTTCCGATCTGGCCGGTGGCGATTTCGTAGGGCAGCACGTCCATGCGAATGTTGACCGGCCGCGCTGCGCCTGTCTGATTCTGCAGGCGAACGTCCGCTTGGATCTGCATGTCACGAAATGAGGACGTCATCGTCACGTCCGCTACGCGCAGCAGCGGTACTTCGCGCACATGAACGCTGTGGCGAATCCCTTCGCGCCTGAAGTAGCCGTAGCCGATGATCGCGCGGTTGGCGGCGCGGGCAATGGGCAAGCTTGCTTCGGTGAAACCTTGCTCGGTTCCCACGGCATCGCCTTCTTCGGGATTCAAGAGCGTGCCGATGACGCCCAGGAGAAGCACGACGAGTTCGTTGTCACCCTCGCGAACGTGCTCGCTGACATCGAACTCAAATGGGGTGTAACCGCCCAGGTGCGAGCCCACCGGCTGGCCATTTACGAAAACGCGACAGTGGTAGCCGACGGCGCTGAAGTGCAGGATCACACGCTTGGCACCCGGCTTGGAAGCGACAGAAAACGTTGTCCGAAATGCGCCGTCTCTCCCTGGGGCTGGCACCTTTACGGGGCTGGCGTCTTCAAACGATGGCGGCTCATCCAGGCGCTGCCATGGCACATGCTCCCAAACGCCGTCCAGGCTACGTAACTGATTGTCGACGTCCAGCGTCGTAGCGTCCCAGAATTCATGGTGCCGAGCGTTAGCATCAGGCGACGCGAGGATTGACGAAGGGTCGTACATCAGTGTTACCATTGCGATCAAGACGAAAGTCGTGACATTGCCCAACGCGTATCGTTGTTCAAACATGCACGATACTCCTGGAAATTGCCCGCGGTCGCTTCGGATGGAACGCTTCGGGCCTCGCGGCCCGCCGTCGACCGTCGGCACATGTCAGCATGCGGTGGCGTAGCATCATATCGATTGCTTACGGCTTGCCCTGAGTCTGATTGCTAATCCCCCTCCACCGGAATTTCAATGGAGATGATCCCGGTTTGCAAATAGTGGCCATTGAAGCATCGTCAAGTAACGGCTTGGGGTCAATTCGAATCCTCCGTCGTCTGCCGAAGGCCGAGGTGGCGGATGCGATAGTGGAGGGTGGGGCGTTTGACGTTGAGCAGGCGGGCGGCGGCAGCGAGATTGTTGCCGGTGCGGGCGAGCGCTTTGCTGATGATACGGCTTTCCACTTGCTCCATGGCTTGGCGCAGGTCGAGTTGGCCGTCGAGCGAGACGCTTGTGTCATCCCGGGTGAGGCCGAGGTCGGCGTGACGGATCTGCGTACCGTTGCACAAAATCAGTGCCCGCTCGATCACGTTTCGCAACTCACGCACGTTGCCGGGCCAGTCGTGGCTTTCCATGGCTTCCATTGCGGCAGAGGTGAATCGTGCTTCTGGCTTGCCGTAGTCGGTTTTGATGCGATCGAGGAAATGCTGGGCGAGGATGGGGATGTCCTGCCGTCGCTGTCGCAACGGGGGAATTTTCAACTGGAACACATTGAGTCGATAGTAGAGGTCCTTGCGGAACTTGCCTTGTGTCACCATGTCGGCAAGATCGTAGTTGCTGGCCGCGAGAATCCGGCAATGCACGTCGTATTGCTGTCGGCCGCCAATGGGTCGCGCGGCGCGCTCCTCTAACACACGCAGCAGCGTTACTTGGAATGCGGCGGAAACGGTGGCGATTTCGTCTAGAAAAAGTGTGCCGTGGCCTGCCTGGCGAAGCAGGCCGGGGTGCGACGCGTCGGCACCGGTGAATGCGCCGCGCTCGTGGCCGAACAGCTCACTTCGCAGCAGCGTATCTTCCAGTGCGCCGCAGTTGATGCCCAGGAACGGTTGATCCTTCCGCCCGGATGCATCGTGGACCGCCCTCGCCACCAGTTCTTTGCCCGTGCCCGAATCGCCTGTCACCAGAACGGTGGTTGGCGTGGGAGCGACCTTCTCGATCAACTGCGTCACCCGCTGGATGGCGGCAGATTGTCCCAGGATGAGTGAACGGGCTTCGGTGCGAGCACTTTGCCGCAGCCGATGATTCTCCAGCACGAGCTGCCGCCACTTCACCGCACGCGACACAGCCATGGCCAGGCGCTGGGTGTGGCGTTCCCGCTCCTTGCTGGTAACGGGTTGCAACGGCTCGGTCACATAATCGAAAGCGCCGCGCTTGATGAGGAAGACGATCGCCTCCGACTCGGCCATGCCCGTGGAGACGATCACGGGCAACTCGGGGTCGATTGCCAGCGTCTGGGCCAGCATCTCGTGCGCCGGCAGGTCGTATGACGTCGGCGTGGGTTCGGGCGGCAGGTCGTCCTCGCCGGGCTGCGGCTGTACGGCGTAGCCGATGACGACCGCCTCGGGCAGTTCAGCGCACTGCCGTAGCCAGGCCAGCGCTTCACGGTGCTCGGGAATGTCGACGACCTCCCATCGCTGCCGCATGGCTTGAAGCGTGTCCGTCGCAAATCCGCTGGTGACCAGGACGCGTGGCATTGTCGGACAGTCTCATCGACCAGCGTGGAAATGTCAATATTCTGCCGGGTCGTCAGTTTGCTGACGGCCCGGTTGCTCATGGGTCGCTATTTCGACACTCGTGAGCGGCATTTGGCGCGGCACGCCCCTTGCTTCAGGAGCTGCCGAAAGGAATCCTATGACACAAGAGCAATCACCGCGACGGATCGGCTTCATCGGACTGGACACCTCGCATGTTGAGGCGTTCGCCCGGCTGCTGATGGACGAGACGAACGAACATCATGTGTCCGGCGGGAAAGTGGTGATCGCCATGCCCGGCGGGTCGCCGGACTTCGAGCTGAGCCATTCGCGCGTGCCCGGCTTTACTGAAAAGCTGCGTGACCAGTTCGGTGTGCAGATGGTCGACACGCCCGAAGCGGTGGCCGAGGCGTGTGACCTGCTGTTCATCGAATCGGTGGACGGGAGGGTGCACCGCGAGCAGTTCGAGCGGACGATCAAGTTTGGTAAGCCCACATTCATCGATAAGCCCTTTGCGACCACCTCGGCCGACGCCCAGGTGATGGTGGACTTGGCGGCTGAGCACGGCGTGCCGTTGATGAGCTGTTCATCGTTGCGGTATGCCGACAACTTCCAGGCAGCACTGGCGGACGGAGCCGCGGGCGAGATCGTGGGGATCGACACGGCCGGGCCGATGGCGATTCAACCGACGCAGCCGAGCTACTTCTGGTACGGCATTCATTGCTTCGAGATGATCGTCGCGGCGATGGGTGTTGGCTGTCGTCGCGTGACTGCGAACGTGATCGGCGATCACGACATGGTGACCGCCGAATGGGATGATGGCCGCGTGGCTACCTACCGCGGCCTGAGCAAGGCCCATAGCAAGTTCACCGTGGCGTTGCATCGCGAGCGTGACGTAGCGCTGATCAACGCTTCCGACCCCGGTCGGCCGTATTACGCGAGCCTGCTGGAGGCGATTCTTCATCATCTGCCGCACGGCCGCTCCGCCATCCCATCGGCGGAGATGCTGGAAGTCGTCCGCGTGATTGAGGCGGCCAACGCCAGCCGCGAGACCGAGCAGGTGGTCGAACTGGACGGCGAGTCCCTCTCCTCAGGAGCACGACAATGACCGCGCATCAGACAACACGCAAAAGTGGGCTCGCCATCCACGGCGGCACCCCGGCCGTAACTGCGGCCGAGAGCGATCGGCGTCTGTTCCACTGGCCGATCGTCACCGATGAGGATGTCCAGGCGGTGGAGGCGGTGATGCGGTCGGGGCAGATGTCCAGTACGGATCTGACCAAACAGTTCGAAGCCGAGTATGCCGCCTGGCAGGGGTCGCGCCACGCGTTGGCGACCTGCAACGGCACGGCCGGGCTGCTCGCGGCGATGTGGGCATGCGGCGTCGGGGCGGGCGATGAGATCATCTGCCCGAGTATCACTTACTGGGCCAGCGCGGCGCCGGCGCTGACGCTGGGAGCGACGGTCAACTTCGCCGAGATTGACCCGGCTACGCTGTGCATCGATCCGGACGACATCGAGCACCGCATCGGCTCGCGCACCAAGGCGATCGTCGTCGTGAACTACGCCGGCCATCCGGCCGCCTACGATCGCATCCTCCCCCTCGCGCGCAAGCACGGCGTGAAGGTCATCGAGGATAATTCCCATGCCCATGGCTCGATGTACAAGGGGCGGATGTGCGGAACGCTGGGGGATATCGCCGCTGCCAGCATGATGGGTGGTAAGAGCTTCGCCATCGGCGAAGGCGGCATGATCACCACTGACGATCCGAAGCTTTACGAGCGCTGTGTGGCCTTTGGGCATTACGAACGTACCGGCGTGCCGAGCAACTACAACCCGGTGGATCAGCAGGTCCATGACGAAGCGCTGTTGCGTTTCCAGGGCCTGCCGCTGAGTGCAGCCAAGCACCGCATGAACCAGATGTGCTCGGCGATGGGGCGTGTGCAACTCAAGCACTACCCCGCACGCATCGCCGAGATTCAAAAGGCGATCAACCGTTTCTGGTCGCTGTTGGAAGGCGTGCCGGGCCTGCGGCCGCATCGGATTGACGAGCCGAACTCGACGATGGGCGGCTGGTATTTTTCCCGTGGTCTGTATGTGCCGGAAGAGCTTGACGGCCTGCCGGTGGAGCGGTTTTGCGAGGCGGTACGGGCAGAGGGCGTCATGAGCTGCGGCCCGGGCCTGAACCGTCTGCTGCACACGCATCCCTTCTTCCATGAGGCGGATCTATTCGGCCAAGGCCAGCCCACCGCCGTGGCATTCGGCCAGCGCGACGTGCGACAGTCGGCCGATGATTTGTCCGTGAGTGCCGGCGTGGGGGAACGGGTGTTGGGCATCCCTTGGTTCAAGCACGACGAGGCCGATCGCATTGAGCAGTATGCCGCCGCGTATCGCAAGGTCGCGGAGCATGCAGGCGAACTGAAAAGGTAATCCATGTCCATTTACGACGCGAAAGACACAGTGGACGCAACGCTCGCCCTTGATGGTGGGCCGAAGGTCCGCACGACGCCACTGCCAGTTCGCAAGCTGTTCGGCCAGGCCGAGCGCGACGCCGTGGTATCGCTGATGGACCGGGCGATGAGCGAAGGTTCGCACGCGCTCGGCTACGGCGGACCAGAAGAGGAGGCTTACTGCAAGCTGTTCGCCGAGCAGCTTGGCGGCGGCTTTGCCGACGGCGTGAACTCAGGCACGAACGCGGTGTATGTCGCGTTGGCGGCGCTGGACCTTGAGCCGGGCAGCGAGGTGGTCGTGCCGCCGATCAGCGATGCGGGCGGTGCGATGCCCGTGGCGATGCTCGGCTGCGTGCCCGTGGCGGCCGACAGTGCGCCGGGGTCGTTCAACACGGATGCCCGGCAGATCGAGCAAGTTCTCACCGACCGCACGGCGGCGATCCTCGTGGCTCACATCGCCGGTCTCCCGATCGACATGGCTCCTGTGCTCGAACTGGCAAGAAAGCACAAGCTCGCGGTCGTGGAAGACTGCGCCCAGGCGCATGGCGCGAAGTACCAGGGGCAAGCCTTGGGAACGCTGGGCGACACGGCAGCGTTCTCGACGATGTTCGGCAAGCATCACGCCTCCGGCGGGCAGGGGGGCTTGGTCTTTACCCGACGTGAAGACCTGTACTGGTCCGCGCGGCGACGGGCCGACCGAGGCAAGCCCTTCGGCCTGGAAGGGCAGCATCAAAATGTCGTTGCGGCGCTGAACTGCAACATGGACGAACTGCACGCGGCGATCGGCCGGGCGAATGTGGCGAAACTGCCAGGCTTTGTGGCCCAGCGGCGGCGGATCGCTCATCGGATCGCGGAGGGCTGCCTTGGGTTGGCGGGCGTGTCCATTCAGACCGAACGAGCGGGTGACGAGGCAAGCTACTGGTTCCTGCTGCTGAAGCTGGACTTGGCGCGGCTCTCGGTCGACACCGCCGGCTTTGCCGAGGCGGTCACGGCGGAAGGCGTCGGCTGCGCTGCAGGTTATCCTTTCTTTCCGGCGCGGATGCCATGGGCCAGTGAACGCTGGCCCATGCCGGAACTGCCTAACGCCCGGGCCGCGGAAGCGAGCCATTGTCGCATCATGATCCACGAAGGTTGGACGGACGCCGAGGCCGACGATACGTTCGCGGCGATCCACAAGGTTGCATCGGCCTACGGAAAGTAACTGAATGATCATTGATACCCACCAGCATGTGTTCTGGCACGGCCGCGATGACGCGGGACTCATTGCCGACCTCGACGAGCATTCCATCGATCTGGCGTGGCTGCTTACGTGGGAGATTGCTTCGACGGAAGACTCGCCGGCCTATCACCATGTGCTCAATCCCGAGCACCTGCGGCCGGACGGCACGCACGCGGGCATCGTGCTCGCCGACCTGATCAAGGCACGTGACCGCTACCCGGATCGCTTCGTCCTCGGCTACTGCCCGCACCCGTGTCTCGGCGACGCGCCAGCGCTGTTGGAAGCAGCCCATCGCATGCACGGCGCGCGCGTGTGCGGCGAGTGGAAGTTTCGCATGCTCTTTGACGATCCACGTTGCCTGAATCTCTACCGCAAAGCCGGCGAGCTTGGCATGCCCGTGGTGCTTCACCTGGATGTGCCCTATCTGAATGACAAGGCGACCGGCCGACCGGTCTACCAGCCCAACTGGTATGGCGGCACGGTGGCCAACCTTGAGCGGGCGCTGCAGGCGTGCCCGGAAACAACTTTCATTGGCCATGCACCGGGTTTCTGGCGCGAGATCAGCGGCGACGCCGATCAAGCCGCCTCTCACTATCCGGAAGGGCCGCTTGCCCCCGGCAACCGGATTGAACACCTTCTGGAGCGTTACCCCAACCTGTACGCCGATCTCTCCGCCGGCTCGGCGCTGCGGGCACTGAAGCGCGATGTCGCGTTCAGCCGTAACCTGCTCGAGCGGTTCCAGAATCGCTTTCTGTTTGCACGCGATTACTACGGCGGTGAGTTGATGGCATTTCTCCGGCAAATGGACCTCAGCGACTCGGCATGGTCGGCGATCGTCCATGGCAATGCACAACGTCTGGTACCGCTGGATGCAGAGACTGTGCCGGCATCGACAATGACGCTTTCCTGATCGCCGACCAACGAAAGCCAAGCAAAAGCATGGCAAAGTGGCGAGTCGACTTTCATATGAAAAACCACATGATGAACGATGAACAACTACGTCGACGGATGATGGGCTGTTGGCTGGGTAAGGCGGTCGGCGGCACGCTGGGTATGCCGTACGAAGGTGTTCGGCAGCCGCTGAACCTGAGCTACTACGATCCCGTGCCGACTGAAATGCTGCCTAATGACGACCTCGACGCGCAGGTGGTCTACGCCTTTCTGCTGGACCAGATGAGCGAGCCGCGCGTGGATCGGCATGTACTTAGCCGGGCGTGGCAGCACATCGGCATGTCGCCGGATGAGTACGGCATCTGTAAACGCAATCTCAAACTGGGGCTGGTACCGCCGGCCACGGGCAGCTACGACAATCCGTTCACTCGCGGCATGGGCGCGGCGATCCGCACGGAGTTGTGGGCCTGCTTCGCTCCGGGGCAGCCGGAGTTGGCTGCGGCCTATGCCTGGGAGGACGCCTGTATGGATCATGCGGGGGAGGGGATTCACGCAGCTGTCTTCCTGGCGGTGCTGGAGAGCCTCGCCTTCGTGGAGCAGGATCGCGAGGTCCTGCTGAACCGCGCCCTGGCGTTCCTCCCCCGCGACAGTGAGGTTCGCGAAGCCATCGAGAACACCCGTGCCTGGTGGCGTGAGACATCCGACTGGAGCGCGGTGCAGAAACGCCTGGCCGAGCGGTACCTCAACGACAACTTCACCGACGTCGTGATCAACCTTGGCTACATCGTTCTGGGTTGGCTGGCGGGTGAGGGCGATTTCGGCAAGTCAATCTGTGCCGCCGTCAACGCGGGGCAAGACACTGACTGCACGGGCGCGACGCTCGGCGCGCTACTGGGCATCCTCGATCCGACGAGCATCGAGGCGAAATGGCTGGAGCCCATCGGCAATGAGCTGGTTCTCAGCGAGTCGGTGACCGGGGTGGATCATCCTGACACACTCGAAGAGTTCACCGATCTGGTGCTTGACCTGCGTCGCCGGTTGGCGAATCGCGCACCGGCGGTGGACGAGCCGCCGCAGGCGACCAGCCACTTGGCGATTGCAGCGGAAATGAGTTTTGTCGACGCGGCGGCGCTGCCCACGCTGAGCTCGCAGCCTTCGATGCCCGCCGATGCAGAACCCGTGCTGCTGCCGGGCCATGACATACACTGGCCACGGGAACAGTGCCGCGGTGAGCAGGTGTGGGTGCGTTACAGGGTGCACCTGTCCGAGTCGGGGCCGGTGAAGTTGCTGTTTAACACGCCCGAGCCGATGCGCGTGTGGTTCGACGGCCGAGGTGTACTCGCACGCGACGGCGGGGCGTTCGTACCGGCAATGCACCGCGCGCCGGCCGATCAGGTCGTCATACTGGAAACGGAGGCGGGACCGCACGAGATCGTGGCTGTGATGCGACGGCCTTCGGCCCCACAGGCGCTGAGGTGGTGCGTGGGGCTCGCCCACGTCAAGCCCGAACCGTTGCGCGACGACTGGCTTGTCGATGCCTTCGTCCGACCACAGCATCACGCGATCGCCTCCCAGGGGTGAGCGAGGTGTAAAGGGGGGCGATTACTTTTACCTATCCGAGTGGGCCCGGCCGGTGGTTGATGACACCAGATCCCCCCGCAGGTATTTGGGTACCACCCTTACACATCGAGTAATTGATTGACGGCGGGAAGCGTTGAGATACGATCATACAGCCACTACAGTTGGCTACGGTTGGATGTGATACCGGGATGCCGAGGAGGGCTGTCGAAGCAGCGAGATTGCTGAAGCCGTGTACCAAGGTCTGTTTTCGTTTGAAAAGCTGGCTTCAGGTCTTCGCGAGGTGCGGGTTTGAGTTTGGTACGGCGGGGGGGCAGTGCGCGGCGTAAACTGTACTACTCGTCTTTTTAATCGGATGGAGTAGTGTGATGGCGCAGATCGTCCAAGGAAACAAAGTACCACTCTACCGCCAGGTGGCCAGTCGTATCATGCAGCGGATTCGCACCGGCGACTACAAGCCGGGCGATGCGCTGCCGTCCATCCGCAGCATTTCCAGTGAGTTCAAAGTCAGTATCAACGTCGTGCAGCGAGCTCTTCGCGAGTTGGAGAGCAAAGGCATGGTGGTCACACAGCATGGCAAGCAGGTGCTCGTGGCGGACACGGCCAGGGGAAAGCGAGCCGCGATCGTGTTCGGCATGATTCACCCCTACTCCGGCGGCTTGGCGTTCGGACGGGACGTGCTCTATTTTGCGGGGCAGACCTTCAGCGATCGCAGCAACCTGCTGTTTACCGTCTCATCCGAAGGCAATGCGGCCCGCGAGCGCGAGCTGGCCGAGCACCTGGTCGCCAATGGCGTTCGGGGTTTGATTGTCTGGCCCGTGGAGAGCGATCACAACGCCGAGTTTTTCGAGACCCTGGCCCGCCGCGTGCCGACGGTGCTGGTCGACCGGATCATTCCCGGCTGTTCGCTGCCTGCGGTGATTCATGACACGCATGCCGCCGGGCGGGATATCTGCGAGCAGTTCCTCGTTCGTATGAAGCGCCGGCGGTTGCTGGTACTGGCGGACGACCTGGACATCTCGCCGTACCAGAGCCTGTTGCAGGGAATGAGGGAACGGGTGCAGGAACTGGACCGTTTTGCCGACCTGACCATCGTGCAACTGCCTTTGTCGGAGACGGTTGGCCAGTTCAATCGGGCTGATTTCTCCGCGGTGAAGCGGTTCGAAAGCTACATCGAGCGGCTGATCCGCGAAGACGATTATGACAGCGTCTTCTGCTATCAGGACGATTTTCTGGATTACGTGGTCATCGAAACCGGCCTGATCGATCGCCTGCCCGGCGTCAAGTTCGGCTGCACCCGCAGCGCGGGTGTCAACACCCGCTCGCGAAGGTTCGTCGAGGCCGATCCGATCGGATGGTCGATCGACCACATGAAGGCCATTTCTCTCGCGGCCGACCGCCTGCAGGAATGGGTCCTTTCCAAGCGGCCGTTCGATAAGGTGATCCAACTCGAGTTCATTCGGCACGATTCCGCAGGAGGTTATGGGTTGTCTAAAGGTGTGTTGGGGGAGGGCAACGGGTCGCTTTCGCGAGACAGATTTTGAATGATAGCGATCGGTTGCCGCTTACCGGGACAGGGCGAGGGGAGGCGATAGCCCCTGCCAATCCCGGTGATTTGATGTGGCCCTTCTTGCTTCGGTCCTGCTTCGGGGTCGACGCCGCGATCCACCCGAGCGAATCGACTGACTTTCCGATGTCCCCCTGTAGGCGATCGACGTTCCGCGACTACTATGCTGACCGGTGATGAATCCCCCTGTCGTAGACGCTACCTTCACGACGTGTTGGTTATGGTGCTTCGGCAATTGAGCAATGGTGATGCAGTATGAGCAGTGGCGCAAAGCGATTAACCCTCAAGGCGGAGTACTACCAGCAGTTCGATATGGACTTTGCGTGCAACGTCCCTGCCGAGGGGGCTGGCGGCTGGGCGCAGCGGGATGTGACGCTTTCGGTTGACCACACCGCAGTCGTCGTGATGCACGCTTGGGATACTGGCACACGCGAGCAGTTTCCCGGCTGGCACAGGGTGGTGGAATACATCCCGCGCGCGGACCGGATCGTGCGTGAGGTTTTCCCGCCGCTGCTTGAGGCGGTGCGCCGCTCGCCGTTGCGGTTGTTCCATGTCGTCGGCGGTTCTAGCGACTACTACACGGATCTGCCGGGCTATCGCCGTACTTGCGAACTCGACGTACCCCCACCCAACAGGCCCGCGGGCGTGGCCCCGGACGAGACGTGGGACGCGATCCAGCAGTTCCGGCAGAAGTGCGTCCTGCCCGGGCTTCATAACGTGGCGGATATCGACAGCGGCTTTCGGAGCGTCGGCTTTCCTCCTGAGGCCAGGCCCCTCGATGGTGAGTACATCGCTTCAACGAGCGAACAACTGCTGGCGGTGTGCCGGGCGACTGGGGTGAATCACCTGGTCTACATCGGCTTTGCCATCAACGGCTGCCTTGTATTCTCGCCCGCAGGCATGCTCGACATGAGCCGCTACGGGTTGATCTGCTCGACGCTGCGACAAGCGGTCACGGCGATTGAAAACAAGGAAACGGCTCGGCATGAGTTGGCCAAGCAGATCGCGCTGTGGCAGGTTTCCATTATGTTCGGCCTGGTGTTCGACGTCGATCGTTTCACCACAGCGCTGCGGAATGCATGAGACTCGCGACCGCGAGTGAAGGGTTCTGAAAGTTTCGTGTGACGCTTACGGCGCACTCTCCCAACTGAAGATGCGAATTCCGCTCGGGGGCATGATCTGATGAAAGTATGTTTCTTCAATGGGCTCCCACTGTCCGCATTCAGTCATGATCTGGACTTGACGCGAGCCATCAAAATGGACCTGTAGAACCATCGCGTGAGCGTAGTCTTTATTCACGACCACCTGAAAACGCCTGCCATTCTTCTCAAGGTTGGAAATAACGGCCCCCTGACTGCCTTGGGTAACGACTTCCGTAAAGGGCGCGGCCGGGACATAGGGTCTCGTGCCGGGTGGAAGTGGCCCTTCTTCCTGCACCCACGGCTGGGGATTGTCGACCGATCCGGGGCGCCATTGAGCCTTGGAGCCTGTGTGACTGACTTCAAGGACAGTAGCGTTCTTGAAGACAGGCGCCATTGTCTGTACTTCGGCATTCATGGTTTTTACATGCTCAAAGAGTTCGCCCCGTGTCCCATCAACATTAATCGGGCTGTACCAATGGTCGCGATTCGGCGCCCAGTAGGGGAAATATTGCAACCCCTGAGCGCCATAGGCAAGATTGACATGCATTTGAAGGCGCAAGTGGTCGAGTGTTGCCGGCGTGTAGCTGTAATGAGTCGACGTGAGCGCAAATGCCCAGAACGGAATACCCCGTTTGCGGGCGGCAGCGGAAATCGTCTCCAGGTTCTGGTACCAATACTCACTCACGCGATAATTGGCAATCGGATAATGATCGAACGACAACATCCTCAGATCGGGAACTTCTTCGATGAGGCGGTTTACATGTTCTTCGTAACTTGATGTCCCCAGTTGCTCGGGGCTGGCAAAATTAGGAAAAAGGTTGATGTAGGCGGGATGTTCGGGTTCAACGGATTGAAGCCGACTGACGATATCCCCAAGCGAAACATTGTGGATGGGCTTTGCCACAAAATGCGTTTTGCTCCATCCCTCGGGACCCCATGTCGGCTCATCGATCACAAAGTAACCTGCCAAGCCGGGGTTCCCTCTGAAATATTCAGCGACTCTTTCAGGCTCCGTTAACGTTTCATCAACATTGACGAATAGCTTGAGCCCCGCCTCGTGGGCCATGCGCAGCATCTTGTCGGTGCTTTCCATGTCGTAGATTCGCTCGGCGGGAATGCCTGCGGTAAACCCACATTCCACCATCTCACGGAAACGCTCGACGGACATCTGATCAATCGGCGGGGTGCAGTAGGCAATGATATCCAACTGCTCGGGCGTGGCAGAGGAGGCGTCTGGTCCCGCGTTTCCCTGAGCAGGTGACATATTCAACGCGAAAAGTGATAGCGTGAAGACCATCGTCGAAACAAGTAGATGAGTTGATGAATTCATAATGAGGTACACACCTTTAAAGTTGAGGAGTTGCTTACTGTACCGCCGACAGTGCGAACTGCTGGGCTCAGTCAGCTACACTCGGAGCCGAATCGAATAACAGGGACTTACACCGACGCACGTCGATGAATTTGCCACCGCCTCACCCCGCCACTGTCTCCGCCGCACCTTGCCCGACCTCCACTGCGCACACCTGCGTCGCCGTCGCGTAATAAAGCCGATCACCCACCACCTGAAGATGGTTGCCTGGCTCGTTGACCATCGGCTCATACGTGAACTGATCATCCGCAAACCATAATCGTCCCACAGACTTGTCATCCGCCAGCCATAATCGGCCCTGCTCGTCGGACGTGATGCAACACACATTCGCCGGCAGCGGTCCCAACTCCCGAATCGCCCCCGTCGTCGGCTGCCACGCCCACGGCTGTGCATCGTCCGCCACCAGCACCTCGCCCCCTGGCAGCGCCGCATGCACCGAAAGCCCCTTGCTGCCCGTCTGCACCGACAACTCCTCACGCAACGTCAATGTCTTCCGATCAAACACGAACAGCATCGCTGCATCACGCGTCGGCGGCGTCGAGTTGCAGTCGGCAAACACCCACGTCGACCCCAACAACCACTCGTGCTCCGCATCTAACAGCAGCGACTTGGGCGTCTGATCCTCAATCAGATTCCGCCACACACGCATCTCACCCGTCAGCGGGTCCACGCGCGACAATGCCCCGTCCAGTTTGCCATACTGCGGCCCGCTCGCCATCCACACATACCGGCCGTCGTGTACCAGCGCCTGCGGACGCATCTGACCTTCCGACGCCGCCGACGCAAGCACGCGCGGGTTCGCGGGCCAACCCGTGGGCTTCGAGGGGTCATACGCCGTCACCGACGCCGACGTATAACTGCTCATCAACACGCAACGCGTCTGCGGCTCCCACAACATTTGGTTGATCTGACCGCCCCCCGGCGCAGCCCGCCCGGCATCCGCGCCCTCCCCCGTACTCAGCTTCATTGTCGAAAAACGCTGGTTGATGAACGGCGCGGTCACCGCCAGATCCAGTTCCGGTACGACGCACATCGCGTGCGCCACAAGCTGACCTTCCGCCTCCGCCAGATCCATCACTTCACGCTCGCGTTTCGCCGCGTTCCACCGCAACGCCCGACCACCCACCGTGACCCCGCACAAATCACGCTCGCCCCAACGACTCATGATGCAAGGCTCGCTGTCGGCCCAACCCTCGCAAACCACCGACCACTGCTGCGCCGCACGGTCGTAACACCGCAACGTATCGTCTTTCGTCATGTAGCCGTACAGCCGACCATCCACCATCGCCATCGCCGACTTGAAGCCCACCCCCTTCGCCTCCACCGCCTCGATCAACGACAGCTCCGGCCACCTCAGAAACTGAGTTGCGACCTTGCCGATCGACGTGTTGTAGGCCTCGAGCATCAGCGTTTGATCATCCACAAACCTCGCTCCATACGTCGCATCACAGCCCGCCAGGCTCGGCGCGTCCAGCGTCTTCGCCTCAAGTGTCTCCAGATCAAGCAATATCAGTCGGGCCTGTGGGACGTTCATCGCCACCAGCACGCGACCCTCCGGCGTGACAGTCGCCCGGTGCCCATACAACGACGGCGGCTCAAGCTCATCCAGCGGTTTGAACGTCTTCACCAGCCGACCCGCATGCCAGTCATACACCGCCACCTCGCCCGGCGAGGCGCACCACACCACATAACGATCCGTCACACACCCACCCCAGGTGATACTGCTCATCGCATCATTCACCAGCACTTCGAACGCGTCCGCCTCCGAGCAGTAACGCACTAGTTCACCCCGACCGCAGCCGACGTATAGCCGACCGTCCGGCCCGGTCTTGAGCATGTACGCGCCCGGAATATCGTCAGGCAACCGCCGCCTGCCCTGCGAGCCCGTCTCCGGGTTCCAGAAAAACAGGTACCCCTTGCCCTCCCCGCCCCAGACACTGCTCACCAGGTGCGGCTCGCCCCGGAACGTCGTCGTTTCGATCTCGGTATTGATAAACGGCAGCCGTGTCGGCGGAATCGCATGTCGTATCTGTGCCTCAATCATGAAAAAAACCTGTAAAAGATATTGTCGAATCATTCAATGCGCGGAGCAGTGAAAATCAGTCCCCATCCGTTCGCAACCTATTTCGCCCCACTCGCGCGCATCAGTATCTGGTCACATCACAAACCTGCCGCCTGCCGTCTGGTCTCAGGGGTAGATCCGGTAAGTCGGCGGCGCCAGGCCAGTGATGGTGTAATAGCTTCCACTGACGCCGGTCCAGAACAGGCCCATCAGCAATTCACCGGCGATGACGCCGATCATCAGCGGCAGCACATGCCGGTAGCCGCGCGACCCGGCGCACTGCACCACGGCCAGCTTGATCGCCCAGCCGATCAGAAACGAGACCGCCAGCCGTGAGGCAGGCATCGTGCCCCATACCAAGAACAGCACCGGGTGAATCGGCCACCATGGCAGGCGCAGCCGCGCAGCGGCGGTGCCCACCAGTAACAGTAGGCCCAGGCCCATCCAGCCCCAGACGGCAGGGGAAAACTGCATGGCGGCCAGCCGGCCGAGCCCCCCGACGGCGGTGGCGGAGGCGAGGGTATCCTGCACGGCGCTATGGGTGATTTGCAGCGTCGCCTGATCGAAAGGCATGTTCGGCAGCGTGCGAACGTCCCAGTCAATGGCCGCGCCGTGGCCGTGGTTATACGTGAGGCTGAACAGCGCGGCGCCCGAAACCAGGAAGCCGGCCAGAAGCATCACGATCAGCCATGGGGCCAGCCGTCCCGGCTTCGTTGCCCCGGACCGCTCGACCATCTGCAGTCCGTTGGCCAGGTACGGCATCAGCAGCGTGCGCGGATCGCCCACCAGCAGCACGCTGGCGATGGCCAGCACGAGATAGGTGGTCGGTCCCAAGGCTTCGAAGCCCAGCAACCCGGTGAGAACGCCTACCGGCAGCCAGTACACCTGTACGAAGAACGTGCCGGTCTCGACGACGATCCGTGTCGCCACCAGGAATATCAGCAGGACCAGCAGGACGAACAGGCTGGCCATCAGCCAGTCCAGCCCCGCGCTGCGGAACACTAGGACGGCGAGCACGAACACGACGATCAGCCCGCGCATCGCCCAGACCGCCGAGGTCGAAACGTCGGCGGTCCGTCTGGTTCCGAACGCCGAAACGAGCACGCTCAGATAGTAGCGCCGGCCGATGTAGGCGATGATGCCCGCCATGCCCAGGTAGGCCCCGAAGCGGAGCATGTTGCTCTTCGCTGCGCCCATGTACTCCGTCTGGAAGCTGACGCCCGCGGTCAGCAGCATCGCACCCAGCAGTCCGTACACCACCGCGGCTATGCCCAGCGAAAACGAGACGGGGGTGGTCAGGAAAAAGCAGAAGGCGATCACGGAGAAGTAGAGGTAGGGGTAGAAAAGCTCGTTCGTGCCCCACACCCGGCTAAAGGTGGGCGCCAGTTCCTTCATTGGCTGGAAGTCCAGGCGCAGGGGAATCGCCGGCACCTCGGGAAACCAGATGTTAAGGCCGTTTATCCCGTGCACCAGCGCCATCGCCCCTACGCCGAACCAGAAGGTCTGCTGCCGGGTGATGTCCGGCAGCCATGCGGTTTCCTTGCGGGCGATGAGTTCATTCACGAAGCGAGCAATCGGGTAGGGCAGTAGCTCGCGCCGGGACCATTGCGGATGGACGATCAGCGTCAGACAGAGGCTCGCCATCGCCAGCAGCAGCCCCGCCGCGCCCCAGAGGCGCAGAGTGGGCCACCACACCCCCCAAGGCAACTGCGTCAGCCTCATCGGCGTATCGCTGCCGACCAGCACCTGCTCCAGTGCCGGGGTGTCCGCCCGGCCGCCGGCCAGCAGCAGACCCCCGCCCCGCGGCGGTGGCAGTACGGCGTCGGGCAGCGTCACCGTCAGCCACCAGCGGTTCAGCCGGATCTGGTCACGCTCGCTCAACGGCGCGTCGCGCCGGGCCTGCAGCAAATCGCGCATCGGGGCCGGCAGCGCAGCCACCTCGGGCGGCGGCTGCGGCGTCAGGTCGCCACTGACCAGTGCCTCGTTGACCACGCGCAACAGGCGCTGTCGCGATTCGATGGGCACAGGCTCGCCAGCGTGGTGTTCGATGAGGCCGCGTTCGTTCGGCTGCAACTGGGCCCACATCCGCTCGAGCACTGGCTGCTCCTGACGGCGTTGTGGGTCGGCCAATGCCGCCGTCAGGCCGGGCCAGTCCTGAACGTGGCCCTCCGCCAGTTGCGGGTCGCCGCCGGGCAGATATCGCATCACGCCGGCCGCATGCCAGTTGGCCTGCGGGCCCTGCCAGTGGTTGGGCATGGCTGTAATGGTGATGAAAGTGCGGAAGTAGCTGAAGCTCGGCCATCCGCAAGCCGCCAGCCCCAGCGCCACGATCACCGCCAATTCCGCGCCGCTCAGCGTCCAGCCAGGCCCGATGGCCCGCAGTAGCGGGTTGAGTGTGAACATCAGCAGTACGAGCAACCCGAGCACGCTGATCGGCAGGTGGTTGCTGATGAACCAGCTGCCCTGGATGAACATGTCGTTGAAGTGCGTGAAGGCGGAAACGAACAACCCCAGCGCCAAACCGCAGATAATGGCTCGAATGGTCATTAAACAGCCTTGTCAAAGCGACGTTGAACGTCTGGATCACCAACTACAGAAACGAATGAGAAATCCGACATCAATTCGTCGACGGTGAGGTTTTTCAAAAGCTACCAGATCCATTTGGCACCCACGCGCGGCGCTTTCGTGTCGATCAGCCAGCCGCCGCGGTCAGTCGTCCGCGTCCAGCGCCCAGCCGGCCATGCGGTCGTAGCGGTAGGTCATGCGCTGCGGGTCGAACGCGTTCATCGCTGAGACGTGACCGTCGGCGAACAGCACGTTCAGCGAAGAGCCAGTGTGATGCGGCTTCCACAGGTCAGGGTCGGAGGCAATGCGGGCGGGGTCCCACACCAAGCACTCCTGCGTATAGTCGTCCTTGTCTGCATCATCTTGCACGAAACGCCGGTTGTTGTCGCCGCCAAGCACGAACGCGCTGGTGATCTGGATGCGGCTGCGCTGGACCGGGGCGTACCGGAATGGCAGGCCGCGCTGATGCTGATCGACCCATACGGCGCGGGTGCCCAGGAAATAGTGAAAATCGCGTTCGTCGGGGTCCCCATAGGTCGGGCAGCCGGAGAAAAATTCCTTCACCGGCTGATACTGATGCAACTGCTGCGTCCATGCATACCACTGTGTGCCTTGCGGCGGACCGGCGCTGTTGTCGATTTCGTTCCAGGGAATCATCTGGCCCGCCAGCGGGTAGTTCTCGCGATGGTCCGTTGCATACATCTCCAAGGCCAGGCCGATCTGCCGGAGATTGGACGCGCACTGCATGCGCTGCGCGATCGCCCGCGCCTTGCTGAGCGCCGGCACCAGGATGCCGATCAGCAGCGCGATGATGCCGATGACCACGAGCAGCTCGATGAGCGTGAAGCCGGTATGGCCGTAACGGCTCGCCCGCGGCGAGAGGGATGCATCGCGTGCAGGAGTTGATGCGCGATCCGGTGTCGGCGGCCGATCCGTGGCCGCTGTCAGCAGCTCGCGCAGCATGCGCGACTCCGCCGCGTGGTCGACGCCGGGGATAGCCGACACGTACTCGACGCTCATCGCGCCACTGTAGCCGACCGCTTCCAACTCGCGTACCAGCTGCACCGGGTCGATCACACCTTGCCCCACCGGTAATTGGATCTGCTCCCACTGCCGTCCCCCCGGTCGCACGTGCACGTGCTGGACCCACGGCAGCAGATTCGCGTAATCCTGCTCGGGGCAGGGCCCGGCGGCAAAATGGCCTGGGTCGAGGGTGATCCCGAGGCCGGGCACGCAATCGACGTAACGTCGCGCCACACGCGGGTCCTCGGTCAGCGTGAAGCAATGGGTTTCCAGACACAGCTGGACATCATGCTTGCAGGCCTGCGCGGTCAGGGCGGTTAGTCGCGCCGCGTCGGCTTCGAAATCGCCGCCACGCTCGGCGGCCGCAATGGTGACCGTACGGGCTCTCGTGCGGTGCGCCAGTTCGGCCAGCGCATCGACCTGGGCGAGTTGTTGGTCGAGCGTCCCCGATAGCCCTGCGTTGAATGCCACCACGCGCAGGCCCGTGGCGTCGCAGCATGTCTGGATGGTGTCGGCCGCTTCGGCCACACGCCCCGGGAGGTCCGCCGGGCAGAGGTGGGCCCACGGGTGAGCGCCCAGATCGACGGTATCAAAGCCCAGTTCCGCCAAGGCGGCGAAGGCTTCGGGCATCGGGCGGCCGCAGAAGATCAGTGACGATCCCGCAAGGATCATAGGGTCGGCTCCAGTTGCATGTTCACGGTGTGTCTTTCCGACGCCGACCGCACGACCGCGTTCTCGAGGGACATGGTGGCGAGGCCGTCATGTCCGCTGGTGGGGGGGGCGTCACCCCGCTGGAGATGCGTAAGCAGCGCGTGGATGGAGGCGGTAAAGCTGTCATCAAGGCTCATCTCCGGTAGCGATCGCAGCGTGTCGGCGAACGGACCGGGGGCCGGTTCGCCGCGCGTGTCGGCGGGGCGGATTCGGTTGACGACGACTCGGGCCTGGGTGCCGTAGAGGCTCAGGTCGATCATGTGCTCGTGCAGCGGCGTGTGCAGCGTCGCGCTCAACGAGGCCGAAACCCCGTTGGCGAATGTGAACGTGGCCGAGCACGACCGCGTGGGGATGTAGAGCAGTTCGTCAGCACAAGGCCAGAAGGCCGGACGTTGGTGGGGCCGGTCGTCGAGGTGGGCGTTTACGGAGAGCGGCTCGCCGAGCAGGAACCGAACCAGGTCGAGCGTGTGGTGCCAGCAGAACGCATGCACCTGCGCGACGAGCATTACCGGCTCGCCGAGCTCACCTGCTTTTAGCAAGCGATTGATCGCGGTGAAGACGGGCATGTGGCGATAGTTGTAGTTCACCGCCAGGTACCGACCCGCCGCCGCGGCAGCCTCGAGCATTCGGCGGCCGTCCGCGAGGCTCGCCGCCATGATCTTCTCGCACAGCACATGGGCGCCGCTGGTCAGGGCATTGATTGTCGGTTCCGCATGGTGCGCCTCCTGCGTGGCCACCGAGACCAAGTCCGGACGCAGCGCTTCGAGCATCGCCTCGACGCTTGTGAATCCGGGGACCCCAAACTCATGGGCCGTGGCGTCCGACCGGGCTTGGTCGAGATCGCAAACACCGACGAGCATGGCGTCGGCTGCCTTGGCGTAGGCGCGGGCATGGTTCCGTCCAGCTCCGCCGCAGCCGATGACCGCTGTCCTCAATGCTTCGACCATGCGGTTTTCTCCGGTGCGGATGTGCGGGGGACGTGACTTTCGTTTAAGCGGGTGGGGAAGGATGCGGTGAGAGTGATCTTCAGATTCTTATTTACGCTCGCTGCCAGTTTCCGTCGTCGGTGCCGATTGTTCGTGGCGGAAGCAAGCGATCATCGGCTATCTATCCGCATGTTACCCCATGCTTGGACTGCCGGGCGTGTACCATCTCAGCATGAAGTTGTATGATTCCGGCATGGCATCGAAATCCACCTATACGATCGGGCAGCAGGCGGTACATCTGAACAGGCACATGCCGGTTCGGGCCGTAATGATGGCTGTGGATCGCGATGTGGCGATGCACGACCACGAGTTCCACGAAATCGGCATCGTGCGCAGCGGCGAGGCAATTCACCGCACGGCCGGGGGGACACGCCGCATCAGTCGCGGCGATGCCATCGTGGTCTGCCCCGGCGATGCGCATGGGTTTTCTCAGCACCGGAACCTGAAGATCAGCAACATCTACTACCTTGGCGCGTGGCTCATGGCCGACGTGCGCAACTTTTGGGATGCGGCGGGCGTGGTGCCGTTATTCGTGCGCCGATGGCTCGCCGCCCAGCCCATCGGGGACGTCGCGGTGGCTCGACTGTTGCCGGACGAGTTGCAGTGGTGTGAACATGAGTTGTCGCAGCTTCATGCCGCGGAAGATGACGATCATGCGTCCCTGCTGTACGCGCGGGCATGCCTGACGAAGGTGCTCGTGTTGGTGGCCCGCGCCCACGCCCGCAGCGTGCCTGGCGTGCAAACCATGAGCTTTCGCAACGAGGTGCGCGTCATGGTGGAGCACATCGAACGCATGGTTGAGCAGGGGGGGGTGCTTCATATTGGCAAGCTGTCGCGCGCCGCCGGTGTCACGCCCGACCATTCCTCGCGGCTGTTCCGGCAAAGCCTGGGCGTGAGCCCTATGCAATATTTCCAGTTGCGCCGCGTCCAGCAGACGGCCGTGCATCTGATGGATCCGGGGGTCAGCATTACGCAGGTTGCGATGCGGATGGGTTTTACCGATGCGTCTCACTTGTGGCGCAGCTTCCGCAGGCACATGAGCGTCTCGCCGCGCCAATACCGCCGCCGCTTCATTGCTGCGCCCAAGTGAGTGTTCGAGCACGTGCAGGCAGTTACTGAATTCAAGCTGCGTTGGCTTCGTACGTTATCAACGGGACACGTTTGTCAGCTTCATCGACATGGAGGAACTCTCCTCTGGCCAGGGAGTTGGCGAGGCACCGCAAAAATCGCCATTGGCTCAACGTTTCCTACGTTCACCACTTTGATGTGAGTTCCACGGCGGCCGCCGAAGTCGAAAATCTCAGCTTTTGCAAATACTGCCGAAGGTGCGAAAAAAAACACTTGACAGTCCGCAGAAAACAAGGATACACTAATACGCATCTGGCTTGCGGTCATCCGTACACGGTTTGTTGATCATGTTTCGCGATTTTATGGTTGGTTTTCACTAAAAACAGGCGGCTATTCAAAAGTGTCGAGAAGTCATCCGGGGGCGGTATGGCCTGTTTTTGCGTGTTGGATGTATTACTCTAATGGCGTATGGCCCGATTGAGGCATGATGTCGAGAGTTGTCGAAGGAAACAAGGTGCCGCTGTATCGCCAATTGGCGACGACCATGATGCAGCGGATCCGCACCAGCGATTATCGGCCTGGGGAGGCCCTTCCGTCGATTCGCACGATCTCCAGCGAATTCAACGTCAGTGTCAACGTCGTACAGCGGGCCATTCGCGAACTAGAGAGCAAAGGCATGGTGCTCACGCAACATGGCAAGCAGGTGCTTGTGGCCGAATCGAAGCGGGCCGGTCAGGCCGCCATCGTGTTTGGCATGATTCACCCCTACGCTGGCGGCATGGTCTTCGGCCGTGACGTGCTCTATTTCGCCGGGCAGACCTTCAGTGGCCGAAACAATCTCTTGTTTACCGTTTCATCCGATGGCAGCACCGCCCGCGAGCGCGAACTGGCCGAGCATGTCGTGGCCAATGGCGCACGCGGCCTTCTGCTCTGGCCGGTTGAAAGTGATCTCAACGTGGCGTTCTTCGAAAACCTCGCTCGCCGCATTCCGATCGTGCTCGTCGACCGCCTCATTCCCGGCAGCAAGTTGCCCGCCGTCGTCCACGACACCCAGGCCGCCGGCCGCGACATCGCCGAGCAGTTCTTTAATCGCATGAAACGCCGACGGCTTCTGGTCCTCGTTGACGACCTCGATATCTCGCCCTACCAGAGCTTGCTTCACGGCTTGCGGACGCACGCCGACGAACTGGGCCGATTCACCGACCTGACCACCATCCAACTGCCCATCTCCAAAGCCGTCGCTCAGTTCAATCAGTCCAATTTCAGCATGGTCAGCCAGTTCACTCAATACATCGAACGCCTCGTCCGCGAAGACGACTACGACGGGCTGTTCTGCTACCAGGATGACTTTCTCGACTACATCGTCATCGAGACCGGCCTGAGTGACCGACTGCCGGGCCTGCAACTCGGCTGCACCAACAGCGGGGGCCTGAACACGCGATCACGCCGCTTTCAGGAGTCCAGGCCCGTGACCTGGACCATCGATCACATGGGCGCGATTTCGCTCGCCGCCGATCGTTTGCAGAACTGGGTGCTTTCCAAAAAACCGTTCGATGGTGTCATCGAACTTGAACTGAAACGGTGTGATCCCGTTCAAACGCCTGCACGTCCCTTATCACCTTTTTGATGGAGTAGAGAACATGAAGTTAGCCACAAAGACAGCATTGACCGCAGCACTGTTCAGCCTCGCAGTCGGCACGGGCGCAGCCCATGCCGCGCCGATGGGCGGCATCCCTGGCGGTGATTTCGAGTCGGGCTTCGCCAGCGGTGGCACCGAGCCTCTGGCTTCCTTTTACGACAATGACAGCAACCTGATCGGCCAGTGGAACTGGGCTGCGTCCGCAAACGCCAGTTCGACGATCGTGACGCGCAATGACAGCAAGGTGCTGCGCCTCTGGCAAGAGTGGCAGCCGAGGTCTGCCCATGCCTGGTTCACCGCATCGACCGCGTATGCCACGCCCACCGACAGCCCGTGGGAAATTGGTGCTGATCTGGCCTACCAGCGCACGTCCGGCAACGGTGCGAACAAGGCCTTCCGGCTTCGGTCGGGCGATCAGAACAGCACCGTGCTGTTCCAGATGCGATTCAACTTCCAGGGTATCTGGTATGCCACCCCAGGCCAGGCCGAAGTGCTGGTCGCCAAGCCAGTTGGATCGCCGGCGAACTGGTCCGCCCTCACGGTCGACATGAAGCGCGCCGCGTTCCACTATGACCCGATCACCGGTGCCGCCTCCGGCTACTTCGATGGCCAGGAAGTCTTCAACGTGACCACGACGACCGGCCTTAGTGTCCGGAACGTGCAGTTCAGCCACTACACCGGTGGTGACTGGGACCCGGGCCAATTCTTCGTCGACAACGTCTACGCCGTGCCCGAGCCCGCGTCGATGGCGCTGCTGGGCCTCGGCTCCGTGCTGATGCTCGCCCGCCGACGTCGGCAGATGGCCTGAATCGAGTAATCCCCGTGATGCGGATGCGAAAGCCTCCGCGTCATCTTCGTGATCGATCTTACTGCGTCGAATGAAAATGTTCTAAAAATCTAACGAAGCGAGAATATGAAATTGGCCACGAAGACAGCATTTACAGCAGCACTGCTAACTTTCACCGTCGGCACCGGCGCATCCCACGCCGCGTACGTCTCCGACTTTGAGGCCCCGACGTACACGGCCGGCCAGACGGTCATCGGTCAGGATGGCTGGGCCGGATGGCCAAACGCCGTTACGACCGCGAATAGGACTCAAGTGACGTCTGACTCGGCTCGTGTACTGGACGGCTCACAAAGCGTTTTCCTCAATAGCGCAGGATTGACAGCGCCAGGGGCCGCCGATCGACGCGTCTCGGTGTACCGGGACATCAGCAGCGCCGGGGTGTGGGGCGACGGCATGACCGCCTCCGTCTGGATGCGAAAGGACGACGCCACTGCGGGTAGCTCGATCAACTGGGCGCTCTCGCCAGATCCGGCAGTGGGAGCAAGTCCGGTCTACGTTGAGTTCATGGACGGTAACGTTCAGGCGTTCACCTACAGCGGTGGTGCGTACACGTTTCCGGTCCTCGGAAGCTATATCACGGGCAACGCCTACGAGGTGTCGGCGGAACTGGACTTCACCGCCCAGACGTACACCGTGAGCATGCGGAACGTCACGCTCGGTGAGACCGAACTATCTGAGCTCGGCACGGTGGCGTTCGCATCGCCGGGGACGTTGACCCCTGCCGACTTCGAAGATGCTGGCGCATTCGCGATCCGAGCCAGGGAGGGCGGCGAAGGTGTCTTCGACAACGTGAGTATCATCCCCGAGCCCGCGTCGATGGCGCTGCTGGGTGCCGGCTCGCTGCTGATGCTCGCCCGCCGACGTCGGCAGATGGCCTGAATCGAGTAATCCCCGTGATGCGGATGCGAAAGCCTCCGCGTCATCTTCGTGATCGACCTTACTGCGTCGAATGAAAATGTTCTAAAAATCTAACGAAGCGAGAAACATGAAAAGTATTTCGAAAACCCTGTCGGCCACAGCCGTCGTAGCACTTGCCATGACCACCGGCGCGGTGCACGCCGCGCCACTGGGCGGGACTCCCGATGGCGATTTCGAGGCATTTACCGCTCCCGGTCCCATTAGTCTCATCAACTCGTTCGGCACTTGGAGCGGCGTAGAATCCAGTAATGCCGGTGCCGCGGTGGTGGCCGATACGCCCGGTGGCAGCCAGGAAGCCCGGCTGACGCTCGTCGGGTCGGGAAGCGCAAACGCCCTCGCCATCTACACCGCCAACAACAGTGTCCCTGAGTCATTCGAACTATCCGCCGACCTTCGCAACGTTTTTTCGAACGGACCGGTCGATACTGGCATCAGCGCACGCTTCATCGCGCTTTCCCTTGACAACGGCACTCCCCAGTCCCAGGACGTTCTCATCGTCTTCCGTGATAGTGGCAATGTCGACTGGTACGTGCCTGGAGACTCCGGCACCGTGACCGACATCGGCACCCTCACGACCGACTACAAGACGGTCGGCATCAGCTACGACGTGGTATCCGGCGCCATCAGCGGCACGTTTGACAACGCGTCGGTTTTCAGCACCACCACCACCCCCGGCCTCGCGTTCAACCAAGTCTACTTCCAGAACTTCCGGTCTGAAGGTACGAGCACCACTGAGTTCTACATCGATAACGTCAATCTCATCCCCGAGCCCGCGTCGATGGCGCTGCTGGGCGTCGGCTCGCTGCTGATGCTCGCGCGTCGGCGTCGGCAGACGGCCTGATCCGAACCTTCGCGAGGCGGGCCCGACCCGGCCTGCCTCGCTTTTACCCGAACGGCTTTCGCCAAAGCGGGTATCCCTTTGATGAGCCCCTGCCTGCAAGTAGTACAGAAAGGACCTTCACAAATGTCTCACTTCCCTACCCGGACTCGTGGTTTCACGTTAATTGAGCTTCTGGTGGTGATCTCCATCGTAGCTCTACTGATCGCCATACTCCTGCCGGCACTCTCGGCGGCACGGCAGACGGCGAGGCAGATCCAGTGTCTGTCCAATCAGAGACAACTCGGCATCATCCAATCAATCTACGCTCAGGACGATGATGATCAGCTTCCAATGAGCCTGCACGGTGCCGAAACGGATGGGTACTCGTGGGTCTATTATCTTCGGCCTTACTTCGGCGTGAACCCGGCGGCCGTCCACCGCAATAACTCCCCCGATTACGAAGCGTTTCATTGCACCAACACCGGTCTTGCACCCGGTACCCGTCACCCGGGCCTGATCTATGCGCAGAACATGCTCGTTGCCGGTGTTTTCGTCCCAGGCGTGATCGGCCGGGGTCGGGTGCCGCTGGGTGCGGTTGACCGTCCTTCGCGAACGATCAGCATTGCCGAGACAGACTATGCGGATCGCAATCTGAGTCTCGTCCTCAGCAACCATTTTGATGGTGCGCAGCAGGACACGGGTACGCTTTTCAGCGCCATGACGGTTTCAACGAAATGGCATACTGGAGCAATCAACGTCCTCTGGCTCGACGGCCATGCCGGCAGCGAGGTGAACACGCCTGAACTCAGGAGTGAGACCCACTACCTGAGGGCCACCAACTAAAAAGCGCGTAGTCGGCCAAGTGGATTCACGCCGGCGGGACGATGGCTTGGCAGTCCCGGGAGTCACGGCAAGAGAGAGCGTGAAACTATGAACCAGACCATGCCGCGCGGTGGATTCACCTTGATTGAGCTACTAATTGTGATTTCCATTATCGCTCTGCTGATTGCTCTTTTGATGCCAACCCTGGGGGCGGCTAGACAGCAGGCTCGAGCGATCCAGTGTCTCTCGGGTCAACGGCAGATCGGGTTGATGTTTGCTGGCTATATACAGGATGGTGACGGTTGGTATCCGCACGCGGCCGTGGCGACGCCGGGCTGGGCGTCGCTGATCTCCACATGGACTAGCACGCTGGACACATGGAATGGGGCTCCGGCAAACCAGGCTGGCACGTTCCACAATCCGTTTTTCAGGTGCCCGTCCGATGACAACCCCACCTGGTTGATTTATACGCACAGCTATCGGGTGAATCAGGCGTTCATGTGGCAGGTGTTCAACAATGCCCCTGCATCGATCCGGCGGGAGCGGACGGTCAATGATGTGGAGATCCTCAAGCCTGCCAGCAAGATCGCCGTCGCAGAGGCCAGCGGTCAGTACACAGGCGATCACTTTGCGATTCCTTCGTGGCGGGCCACGCAGCCGATGCAGGTGGGCGGAATTGACAAACGGCATCGTGACAGTGCGAACTACCTTTATTTTGATGGCCACGCAGCGACGTCGCGCGACGTGCCGGCGCTGCGTTATTGGAGTCGAAGCGACTGAGCGTCGCGATTGACAGAAGTATGCGTGGTGAGGACTACCGCGTGAAGGTGGCATTGGCCGAGGACCGGTTGATGTGACGGTTCCCTTAGCTTGCTGCTGGGGATGATTGACAGGAACGCAAAACAGGAAAATTTCATGATCCAGGAATTGCTGAATCCGGTGGTGGCTCGTATTTCGTGGTTTGCTATGCCGGGGCTGGTGGCAGTGCTGACGCTGCTGGGCGTGGCGGAGATGACGCAGGCGCAATTGAATGCGTATCGCCATCGCACGGGCGTGCTGCCAGAGCCGCAGCGAACATTCAGTTTGCAAGGCGAGCGAGCCTTTCAGTTTGACGAGCAAACCGTCCTGGTTGTGCTCAACGAGGAGGACCGGATTGGGGCCGAACTGCTGGCCGACGATTTGAAGCATCGCGCGGGCCTGGCGTTGGCGATCGTGGACGATCCTGCCGAGGCCGAAGGTCGTTCGCATGTGCTGATCAGTCGGGCGGACAGCGAGTCGGCTTCGTCACGCGATGAACGTCTTCGGCGGCAGATCGGCGAAACGCAGGCCGAGGGCTACCGATTGTTCGTGCAGCGCAACCGCGTGGTCATCGAAGGCCACGACGCCCGCGGTGCGTTGTACGGGGTGCAGACGCTACGTCAATTGGTGCGCGGCGACCTGTCGGTGCCGGCGTTGGCCATCCGCGACTGGCCGGAGATGGAATGGCGGATGGCGTACGGGAATTTCGCCGGCCGAGTGGCGACGAGCAAGGAACTGATCGATCTTTACCTTGAAAGTGCATCCGCGGCGAAGATGAACGTCGTCATCATGGAGACGTTGTGGAATCATCACCAGAACTGGTGGTTCAACCCCACGGACGAACGTCGGCGATTGGGTGAGTATTTCTTCAAGCGGGCGAGGGAACTGCATATCGAACCCGTGCCGTTGGTACAGGGGCCGGGCTGGGGCTATGGCGTGACCGACCTGGATCCGATGCTCAGCGAAGGCATCTGGATCGAAGACGAGCCGGTGCAAATCAAGGTTGCGGAACCGACGGCGCTATCGAAGACGAACGTGGTCACGAACGAACACGCGCCGATCATCGTGAAGAGCGAAGATGGCGAGACGCGTTACGAAGAAGGCGAAGATTTCCGCATCATCCGCGGCCACACGGTCCGTCCGTATCATGCTGCTCACGAGCCTTGGAAGGTTCAGGCGCTGGAAGGCGGCGCGATAGAAGACGGCCAGACCGTGCTGGTCAGTTACAACCATGTGACACCGCACGCGCACAAGGCGTACTGCCTTTCGGACCCGGGCAGCTATGAGATTGTCGACCGCACGATCGACAACGTGATGGAGATCTACCAGCCGGAGATGGTGCACATCGGCCACGACGAAGTGTGGGACCTCGGCACGTGTTCGCGCTGCCTGGAAAGCGGCAAGGAAGGCGGCGAGCTGGTGCTCAAGCACGTGCTTCACGTGTATGAACGATTCAAATCACACAACCCGGATGTTGTGATTCTGCTGTGGGACGACCTGCTCCGCCATCAGCGAAGCGGCACGAGCTACGGCATTCTTTATGAGCATGCGGACGAGCTTCCCAAAGACCTGATCGTGTGTCCGTGGATCTACCATACGAGCGATGAGCACTTCCAGCAGATGCAGGAGCGACTCCGCCATCAGACCGCGATGGGCTTCGAGGTGGTCGGCACGCCGTCGGGTTACTGGATGGAAAACAATCTGCTGTGGTATCAGGCGCTACAGCCGTACGTGGCAAACGGCACGGCCCGGGGGATGATGTTCACCGAGTGGGAAGCGGCGTTGAATGGATCGAACATGCCTGCCGCGGCGGAGTTGATGTGGTCGGGGCGGCGGACGTCTCGGCCGGTGTTCGACTACCTCGCCGCCCTCACCGCACGGCTCAAATCGCAGGGTTTCGCATTGACCTATCCGCTGGACAGCGTCCGGCAGCGTCAGGCCGTCACCGCTTTGTTTACCAAAGCCGCCGAAGCAGGGCAGTCGTCCGTCGAAGCCGTGAAGGCGTTCCGGACGAACGTGATCGGTGACACGAGCATTCTCCAGGAAGCCTACGGCCGTACCAACTGGGCCAACATGGCGCAGAGCCCGATCCATGTGCAACAAGTGGCGATGGTGCAGCGAATCCCAGCGTTCCTCGAAGCGGTGGCGTATTACATCGAAGCTTCGCATCGTCATCATCGTGGTGACCGCCGGCAGGCGGACGAGATGCTGAAGGAGGCGATCAGCCGCCTGCACACGGTGGGCTACCTCTCGTTTGAGGAAGCTGAAGCGTTCCGCGAACAAGTCGGTGAAGGATGGATAGCTCCGCAGGATCTGCTCGGTTTCGAGGTGCCTGTCGGCACCGAATAATGCCCGGAAACCATGCAACTGTTCAGCCATCATCAAACCGCGAAGCAACAAGTGCCTGCCGTCTATTGACAGGACGCCGCATGGGGTGTGGCGGGCCGCTGCGAGTCGCAGCGGCGGTCGAGTTGCCCCGGCTTACGGGAAGCCGGGATGGGCGTGAACAGAATCAATCGGTGTGCAGGCCGCGTGACATGCAGCAGCCAGATTGCGATCTCCGGGCGGAGGTTCGCCCACCTTCGGCCGGCGGAGGCGGAAAAGCAGGTTCGATGGGTCAGGGCAGCGGCGGCGAGGTCATCATAGAATCGTGGCGAACGAGGCTGCGAGAGGCATCGTGATGGCAGCACGGCCGCACAGAAGGCAGAGGGAATCGACATGAGTGACGGTCCGACATTCTTCGATGCATTCACCCGCTACGGCCCCAAGCCATTTCAGCATGGTGCGCAACCCTGGCGGCTGGAGCACCTGATCGAGGAGATGGATCATTGCTCGATTTCAGGGGCGTTGGTGACGTCGACAGCGTGCACGTTGTACGACCCGATGCGCGGCAATCTGGAACTGGTGGAGACACTGGCGCCTTACGACCATCTGTTCCCCCTCTGGAACGTGATGCCCCACTGGACAGGTGAGATGCCCGAGCCTGAGGCGCTGACCGCGCTGAGGCAGGAGTATGCGGTCGCGGCGGTCACCCTGTCACCCACGACCAACGGGTGGCGGATTCCCGCGGCGACCAGTCGGCCGTTGCTGGACGAGTTGCAGCGCACCGCGACGCTGACCATCCTCGACATGCGCGACGCGGGCGAGGCCGATGTGGAATATCTCGTCGAGGCATACCCCAAGCTGCCGATCCTGATGGTTGGCCTGGGTTGGTCGCGGCAGCGGTGGGCGCTGCCGATGTTGCTGCATCATCGCAATCTGCACGTCGCCTTCGACCACTTCCAGATCAACTGTGGCTTGGAATGGCTGGCGCAACGCGGATGCGAGGACCAGCTTGTTTATGCCTCCAACGCAACGGACATGTCGATGGGAGCCCACCGGTGCTACGTTGACTATGCCGACGTCAGCGACGACGTGCGAGCCAAGGTGGCCGGGGGCAACCTTGTTCGGCTGCTCCACGGTGTGAAGCCGCCGCGCGTCCATGTTAACGGGCGTGAGGACGAACTGATGACCGCGGGGCGGCGGGGGGAGCCGTTGCCCACGCCGGTGCTGGACATGCACACCCACATCCTCGACGAAGGGTTGAACGGCGCCGGCGGCGCGTACACGATGTTCGAGGGTGGGCCGGCCGGCGTCGCGCGACTCGCCCGGCGGATGGGCGTCGACGCGATGGGCATGATGAGTTGGCATGGCCCGGTGGCAACGTTCGCTGACGACGGGAATCGTTGCGTGCGTGCGGCGCTGGATGCCATGCCCGACGACTACTGGGGGCTGGGTACGTTCGACGTCGTCCATGACAGCCCGGAGCAGATGCGCAGGAACATGGAAGCCTGTTTCGCCGACCCGCGCATGCTCGGCCTCAAGCCCTATCCGCATTATGGCAAGCACTACGACCATCCGGACTACGAGCCTTGGTGGCATTTCGGCGAAGAGCACGGGCTTTATGCGCTGCTGCATGTGAATCGGCAGGATCTTTCGGAAATCGATGCACTGGCGCCGGCCTGGCCTGGCCTTACGTTTGTCGTAGCGCACTGCGGCAGCAGCTACGTCATGGCCGACCACGCTATTCGCGTGGCCCGGGCGTGGCCGAACGTGATGCTGGAGATCACATTGACACCGGTCTGCATGGGAATCGTCGACCATCTGGTGAACGGTGCCGGTGCCGACCGCGTGGTGTATGGCAGTGACCTGCCGATGCGCGATCCGCGGCAGCAGATGGGCTGGGTGGTCTTCTCCCGTTTGGGGCTCGAGGCCAAGCGGCAGGTGCTGGGCTTGAACGCCCGTGGCATGATCGACGCCATCAGGCGGCGACGCCGATCCGCAGTACGCCCCTGAGCGGCATGTTCCCACCGCTTGCCATTGTGCGAGCCGGGGCGGTAGCCGAGTCCTTTGATGTTGTGTTGCGTGATGGCCAATTGAAGGCCTGATTGGCAACCCGTGATCGGGAATCACAAAAGGGTACCTGAATGATCGTCTGGATTTGTACCGACATGGAAGGTCTTGCCGGCGTTGACGATTGGGAGCAGTGCTACGCCACGGACGACGAAGCGCCGATCTACCTCGATGGTCGGAGGCACCTCACCGATGAGGTCAATGCGGCGGTCGCCGGCTGTTTTGATGCCGGCGCCACCGAGGTGCGTGTGCTTGATGGGCATGGCCGAAACCGGTTCAAGGGTTTCGTGACGGACCGTCTTGATCCGCGAGCGAAACAGATGGGGGTCAGGTCGTGGCGGCCGCTGCGCTGGGAGGGGCTCGACGAATCAGTGAGCGCGCTGGCGATCATAGGCCAGCACGCCATGGCCGGGACGCTCAACGGCTTCCTCGATCACACGCAGATGCCCAAGGAAATCTGCCGCTTCACCCTCAACGGTGAAGAGCATGGCGAGATGAGCCAGATGGCACTGTACGCAGGGGCGTTCGGCGTTCCGCTGGTCTACACCTCGGGCGACGAGGCCCTGTGCGAGGAGACGCGCCGGTTGTTCCCCCATGCCCTCACCACACCGACCAAGCGCGGAACGGGGTGGGCCACCTGTGAACTCTATCCGCCGGACGAAGTGCGTCTGAACATCCGGCGGGACATTGCCACGGCCATGCGGGCCATCGATCCCGCGCAGGCCTGGAAGCTTTCGCTGCCGATCGAGGTGGGCTACGAGTATGCCTACAGCGGACTGGCGGACCGTTTCAATAACGTTCCCGGCGTACGCCGTCCGCATGCGAGGTCGGTGGCTTGGGACATTCACGATCCGCGCGACGTGTTCACGGCACCCACAGCATGATTGTGAAGCGGAATCGGCGGGGCAAGCCCCTGTGGTGCGGCGACGACCCTCACGTCGCCTTCCGCGCATAATGACATTTTCTTCGAATTTCGAAAAAATACAATTGAACTCATGTGTTAATACGTTATTTTAAGAATTAATGAGCGGTCATAGCCTGATTGATAACGCGATTTTCGGCGTTTTAGTCACCAGTGGCGACCTCAGCATTCCGGCTGTGGCCCGGTCGCTGGAAATGCCGACGTCTACCGCCAACGGCATCGTGCAGCGACTGGTCGAGGAAGGCCGGATCGAGCGTGAGTCGGTGGTATCGGCCGGCGCTACCCGACGGGGCCGACCGGCGGCTCGCTACCGGCCACGTCTTCTGAAGCCTGTCGCGGCTTGCGCGCTTGATGGTTCCTCCTTGAGCGTCGGCCTCGTCGACCGCGACCTGTCGCTGGTCGGCCGTCACGATCGCCGATTCCGCGCCCGGGAGATGGGGCAGGTGCTGGAATTGATTGTTGAGAGCTTCGACGAGGCGTGCGCTGAGGCCGGGATGAAGCGGAAGCAGTTTGCCGGCCTGGCGCTTTCGGCCAATGTCTTGACGATGGCCCAGGGGGTGGTGAGCAGTTCGGTCCTGCCGTGGATTGGTGTGGAGGCCATCCAGCATTGCCGATCGGCGCTGGGTATGGAGGTTCGCTTACTTCAGCATGCCCACTTGATCGCGGCCTACCAGGGGATCGAGCCGCCGCGGCCGCGCATGATGGTCCGGTTCAACGTCGGCGACGGGGTCAGCGCTCACCAGTTGACCGGTGGGCGGCCGCATGCCGGAGCCTCGGGCATGGCGGGCGAGCTCGGTCATACCATTGTTGATCCGGACGGGCCGTTGTGCGGCTGCGGCCGGCGCGGCTGCCTGGAAGCCCTGGCGAGCGGGCCGGCGATTTGCCGGGCACTCATCGAGCGAGCGACCCCGGCGGTCATGACCCGCCTGGACCGGGCGTGGCTCGCCGCCACACCGCCCTCGCAGGCCTTTGACGCGGTCTATGAAGCATGGCTGGCCGGGGATGGTGCCGTGGTCAGTGTCATGGAAAAGGTGCTCGACGATCTGGCCCGAACGTTGGCCACGGCCTTGAACATGCTGGATCCCGACCAGGTGCTTGCCAGCGGCTATGTGCTCCAGAATCATCCGCAATGGCTCGACCAACTCGAACAGCGGATGCGGCGATGGGTGTTTCAACTCGACCGGCGAAACCTGCGCCTTGTTCCCGAACACACCGATGTCGAACAGGTTCTGCGCGTTGCGGCTTTGCTTTTTTCTTATCCCGCGTGTTTCGATGCTTTTACTGGAAGATGTCCATGACGATCAAGGCTCACAAACTCAAGGATCACGACTTCGGCGATCAATGGAACCAGCAGGTGCATCATCGCTGGAACTATGCCGACATGATCGCTGACCCGCACTGGCGCGCAGACTGGATCAGCTTCGACGGCGTGGTTCATCACGCCGCGAGCGATCGCGTCTATTGCGGCATCACGAGTTTCGCGGCCGACATTTTCAAGGCTTTCGACCGCACGACGGGTACGTTCATTGACTTGGGGTTCGACGCGGTGGTTGACCAGTACGATGCGAAGTTTCACCGATCCATGCAGATGGATTCGGCAGGCGAATACCTCTATACAGCGACGGCGCTGCTGCACGACGTCGACCGCTATTACGAAGCGCCAGGCGGCGGGCTGTTCCGGCATCACCTGCCCACCGGACGAACTGAAAAACTGGGCATTCCACTGCCGCACATCTACATCCAGTCGATCGCGCTGGACGAAGCGCGAGGCAGGATCTACGCGATGCACTTCACCCCCGAGCGACTTAGTGCATACGACCTGGCCACGGGTGAGACGCGAGATCTCGGGCCGATCAGCAGTGGTATGGCGATGGCGCAGGGCGAGAACGTCTGCCTCGACAACGTCGGCCGGGCGTGGGTCGGCTGGCATGTGACGCGGGCCTGGCAGGCCGAGTCCGGTCCCGAAGCGCATCGCCTGGCGTGTTTCGATCCCGAGGCCGACCGCATTGTCTATCACAAGCATGGTCTGCCGCGGCGTGACGGAACCACTGGCCATGCCAAGGTGGAGGGCCTGTTTAACCTCGGCAGCGAACTGTTCGCCTCCGGTGATAACGGTTCGCTCTACCGCGTGGACACCGACACCGGCAGGGGGGAATACCTCGGCACGCCCATCGCCGACCGGCCATCGCGGCTGACGTCGCTGGTGATGCACTGCGACGGCTATGCCTACGGCGTGGTCGGCCGTGCGGGGCATTGCCGTTTGCTCCGCGTCGATCCGCGCGACGGAGCGTACGAGTCAGGCCCGCCCGTCGTCACGGCCGAGGGCGACGAACTCTGGCAATGTCACGACGTGACCATCACGCCCGACGGCGTGCTCTTCGCCGCCGAAAACGATCACCCTCGCCGTCCGGGTTACCTGTGGGAGATTTCTCTTGAGCAGTAAACAGCCCAACGACGCCCCGCCTTCGCGGAAGGAAGCTGCGTCCACCATCGAGCCGGTGCGTCTGGTGATGTCCATCGACTGCGAGGCTCTGCAGCAGTCGATTGCCGACCCGGCCTTGGGAGAACGATCGACGCGCGGGTTTGCCGATGTGCTTGAGGCCAACAAGTTGCGCGGCACGTTTTACGTCATCAGTCCAGACCTTGAGGCCCATGCGGCGGTCTATCGGGATCTGGATCGGCGGGGCCATGAAGTCGGCGTGCACATCCATGCCGGCGAGCATGATGCGCCGGAGTTTCTCGGCCTGCTGTCGGCGGAGGAGCAGCGGCGAGTGATCCAGGACAACGTTGATCGCTTTGCTCAGGTGATGGGGCGGCCGCCGCTGAGCGTCTGTCTCGGATATGGATCGGCTAACGACGCCACCTATCCGCTACTGGCCGATGCCGGCTTCCGCCACGGGGGGGCGAGCATTCCCGGCCGCCGACTCCCGCAGTGCGCTTCGTGCTGGGACGGAGCGCCCCTGGATGTGCACTACGCGCACCGCTGGTTCCGCATGCTCCCGGGCGACCTGGACTTCGTGGAAATTCCGCCGACAGTCGACCCGGACTCCCGAATGTGGGGCGGGAAGCATTGTCAGGATCTTCGCATCGAACTGGTCGATGCTAAATCGCATTGGCACTTGATGGACAAGACGATCGCTCGGCAGGTGCGCGACGGCGTGGCCATGCCAGTGGTTCGCGCGACCACCCACAACATTTTTGAATATGACGACCCGCGCAACTTCCGACGCCAGACGCTTGAGGGCACCATTCAAGGCTTTCTGGACATCTGTCAGCGGCGAGAGTTGTCATGGCAGACGGCGACGTCTGCCGATGTGGCCGAGCGATTTCGCGCATTGCACTCGCTGCCGACCACAGCAGCAGTGCCTGAACTGGACACCCGGGGCCGGCAATTCACGAAGGCGTGACGCACCGTTTTGGAGTCAACCACCACGACGCCGCCCCTGTATGAGCCGACCATGAAGGCAAGCCCGCCGCTGTATCTGGAACTGACCGATCGTGTCCGCGAAGCGATTGATGCGGCGCGAGGTGGTGCGCCTGCGGCACTGGCAAGCAAGGGGGCGATGCGGGACGTCATCCCGGGCCTCAGTGACGTTGACTACCGCTTAGTGTTGAGCACTGATGCGCCGGAAATCTGGCGGCGCGTCGGCGCTGCGTTCGCCGAGGCGATGCTTGCTTTCGCCAATGCTCATCCCGATGGTTGGCGATTGATTGAGCACATGCCGGCCATTGGCTGCTCGTCCGACGCGCTCGACGCCCGGCCCGTGTGCTGGGAACGGCTGACCTGGGAACCGCTGTGGGCCAGCTCGGCCGATCTGCTGGTGACGCCGACGTCGCCGACCAACGACGGGCTTGCCGGTTGGTGGGCCGGCAAGCTGGCCGGATACCAGCCGCCGTACGATGCGCGTCGAGATCCGCCGATTAACGTGGCGTCGGCCGAGTTGCCGCGTTTCCCTGCCTTCAGTCTGATCTGGCATTTCTACGCCCCGGCTGTGCTTGCCGCTACGCAGTTGCTCGGCCAGTCGCAGGTACGAACCAAGTGGGACGCGCTGCGGTGGCGGGCGGAGCAGGGCATCGAGCCGGCGCAGCAGGCGCTGGCCATCGCGGAGGCGGATTTCGTGAATCCGACGTCGGCGACGCTGGCACGAGCATGCGAGGCTGACGTGCATCAGCTTGCGCAGCTGGCCACCGACGACGCGCGCCCCTGGGATGCGCTGAAGGTGATGGCGGATGGCCTCACCTTGTCGTTGCGCGACCGCCGACTGTGGGCGCTGGCGACCGCGCGAACCTATGTGCATCGCTGGTGGTTTTACGCTCATGCGCCGCAAGGTTTCGATGTGGTCGCTGTGCTGCGGATCGACCGCGGCCATGTCGGCCGGTTCACCCTCGGCCCCGTCCGCGACAGTCGCGAGGCGATGGAGGCGATGCGCGGCCACGCACAAGATGGCGCGCGGTTTGATGCGGCGATCGAAGCGCTGATGGCCGAACATCGCAACACGGACACGAGCCGACCGCGCGACACCTTTCTCGCAATGCGCGAGCAGTATCTCGTCGTTCTCGAAGCCTTGGAGAGATGGCATGCTGCAGCCTGAGTATCACACCCCCGGCTTGATCGAGCTGCCGCGCGGCCGACTTCGGCTGCCGACCCGGCTTGTCGTCGGTGCGGATGACATATCGCACGATGTCCAATGGTCGGCCTGGCGCGGCGAGGGTACGGCGCGAATCTGCGAGGGGGTATGCGACGCGCTGCGTTTGACGGTGACGGTGACCGGTGACATCGCCGCGGCCGAGGGGCTGCACTGTCGAAGCGAACTGCTGAACACGGCGGAGCAGGCGTGCGAGTTGCGGGAATGGGCGTGGACGCTGGAACTTGAGCCGCCCGATCGTGTGGCACTGGTGGCAGACGCCGACGAGCAGGGGAAGCGCGCGTTACGGCACGTGTCCGACGAGCCGTGGGACTACAACCTGACTGCCGACATGCTTGCTGCCGACGGTCGCTGCTGGTCGCTGGCGCTTGCGTATGGCCGAGCCAGCATGTGCGTCGGGTCGGATGATCCGCTGGTGTTCGGCGACGGCTTGGCGCGGTGCGAGCCGGCGGCGATGGACAGCGACCGGATCAAGGTCGCTTGGCACCGCATCGAGCCCCATTGGGACTACAACGGCCTGCTCTCGACGCGGCCGTTGCATGGCCTGTGGGTCTATGAGGGCCAGACGCGCGAGGCCAATCTGCGACTGGCAGAGCATTCGGAGGCTGTGCCCGTCCCGCCGCGAGGGTGGGGGGCTTCGCCGCTTCCGCCACCGCCATCGCTGCCGGAAGGCGCGGCGTTGCCGTTGTGTATTCCCGCTGCTGCGGGATCGGCCGACACCGTTCGTGTGCTGGCGCAGTTGGATCGCTTCCACATTTCCCGCGGCGAGTACGCTGGCCTTTACGCCGGTGGCGTGGATTACCGCAACCGCCGGCACCTCGAGCCGCACGTCTGCCGAGCCGAGTACGGCGAGTTCCTGCTTCACGCCCATCTGCGCGGCGATGGCTCGGACCTTTGGCCGGGCGTGGTGACCTATGCCGAACGATTCCAGCAGACCGCTGTCAATCGCGGCGGTCATCCCGAGCGGTGCGGCGCGGTGCGCGGCCGCTACGGCGACAACCAGTCGGCCCACCGCATTCGTTCCATGCGCGGGGCCGCCTTCTTCTGGGACATGCACCGGCTGACCGGCCGTGAGGATTTCCGCCGCACTGCCGTCGGCATTGCCGACTACCTGACGCGCAGCTTCCCGTGGAATAATGCGCGGCAGGGGGCCGCGATCCGCGATCTGGTCTACCTTCACCAACAGACCGGCGAGGCCCGCTATCGCGACACGGCCCAAGCCATCCTGCGCACACTCCAAGAAAACCAGCACGACTCGGGCGGCTGGTACGAGTATTGGAACAAAGCCGGCGAAGCGTTCGCGTACGACCCGCCCGGCCACCACGGGGGCCAGTGGACTGCCTGCGCGAGCCTCAAGCCGGAGATGGCGTCATACAACGTCAACGCGCTGCTGGACGTCCTGCTACTGCTGAATGGGTGCGACCTGCTTCCGGGCGTCGAGCCGATGGTCCGCAAGGCGGCCGACTGGCTTTGCGCGGTGCAGGATAAGCGGGGGGGCTGGCGGTTCCCCAATCACGACAGCCGCGGGTTGTATGGCTACGGGCTCTACCTCGACGCTGCCGCCATGTTCAAGGCCGGCTGGTTTTTCCGCGACCGCGCGTTCATCGACGCCGGCACACGCGCGGTTGCGTTCGGTTTCGAACTGCTCGATACGCTTGGACACGTACCGTCCGTCACCGATCTGCCGGACATTGATCAGACAGAGTGTTCGCTCACCTGGTTCTTCGCCATCGAAGCCCTCGCCGCACAGTCGGCCGCGGAGCCGGCGATGTTGGATAAAACCCTCAAGGATTCCCGGCCATGAAAGCCACACTGATTGCCCACACGACCCCGCGCAGCCTGGAAGACATGCCAGCCGTCGAACCGATCCGCCTCGGGGCCATCGGGCTTGGTCATCGCGGCGCGAGCGTGCTCCGGCTGGCCACCGGCTGCGAGGAGTACCAGCTCGAAGCGGTCTGCGACCAGCGGCAGAATCTGATTGATCGCGCCAAACAATGGGCAACCGACGATTTCGGTCTGAACGTGCGTGGCTACACGAACGCAGCAGAGATGATTGCGAATGAATCGCTCGACGCGGTGCTGGTGACGATTCCGCCTCACGAGCAGATCCCGGTCTGCTGCGCCGCGATGGAAGCGGGACTGGACGTGATGGCCGAAGTGCCCGTGGCGTACAGCTTTGAACACTGCTGGCAGGTGGTGCTCACCGCCGAGCGTACCGGGCGGCTGTTTCTGCTGCTGGAGCAGGTGCGGTTCAGCGGCATCGCGCGCACCTGGCGCGACATCGTGGCCAAGGGCGTGATCGGCCAGCCTGTTTTTGCGGAGGGCGAGTACTTCGGGGAGAAGACCGATCCATGGTTCACCAATCCCCAAGGTCTGCATTACACCCCCGCGCAGGCTGCTGGCGCATCAGATGCATCGCTGGCATGGCGTGGGCAGGTCCCGCCGATCACCTACCTGCCTCACGAGCTTTCGCCGCTGCTGTACATCATGGACGACCGCGTGACCCGCGTCACCGGCATGTCCACCACGACGCCGAGTCACCGCTACGACAACCTGCCGCTACCCGACGTGCAAGCGGCACTGATGCAGACGCAGAAGGATGCGGTGATGCGCATGGCCACCTGCTGGACAAGCCCGTCGGTACCGCGTGGCCCGATGGTCACGCACTGGTGGCACATCAAGGGCACGGAGGGGGTGCTCGAAGCACCACGCAGCCCCGGCGACAAGTCCAAGCTCTGGGTCGGCGGCTGGCACACCCGCGAGCCGGTTGAACTGGACCTGGGCACGCAGAATCTTCGCGGGCCTGCTGCCGCGGCCAGTACGGGCCACGGCGGCCTGGATTACTACCCGCTCGCTCAATTTGCCGATGCGCTGCGCCGGGACGTGGCCCCCGAACTGGACGTGTACCGCGCCGTCGAGACGGCCGCCCCCGCCATCGCGGCGGCCATGTCGATTGCGCAGGGCAATCAGCCAATCGACGTGCCGGACTTTCGGCCTGGCCCACACCGCCGCGCAGGCGAACCGCCAGCCAATTTCGCTGACTGATCGGGAGAACCAATGATGCCATTCGAACACGACGACATCGAAGCCTGGCACATCGACCGACAAGGTCTAAGCGCATGCGAGACCGCGCCCGCCGACGCGATGCCGGACGCGCTGGCCCCCGGCGACTTACCGCTGGTGGTGCGGGAGCCGACGCGCGTGCGCTTCGGCGACCAGGCGCTTCTGCTGGATCAGCAGGGGCTTTATATGTTCCACGATCGCGGCAGGCTCCGTTGGAGCGATCCTGATGCGTTGCCGACCGTCCAGCAGCAGAGACACAACGACGCTTCGGTCATCCTTTTTCAGGATGACGTCAATACCTTGTTTGCCGGCCTCGCGACGCTGCATGTCCACGGTTGGGTGCATGCTGACTTTGACATGGAAGCGCGGTTGGCGTGGATGAAACGTGGCCTGCTTTCGTGTACCTGCGGCACCATCGCCCAGGTCGGCGTCCACTTGCTGACGTCATTCGGCTATGGGGCAAGGATGGTGAGCGGTTTGCGGGTCCGCGGCCCCTACGACGCTCGCGACAACGGCCACATGTTGTTTGAATATTTCGATCCGCAACTTGGCCGATGGGTGCTCGTCGACCTCGATACGCACAGCTGTTTTGCCTGGCAAGGCCAGCCGTTGAGCCTTGGCGATGTTGCCGACTGCATTCACCGGGGCCAGCGGTTCGAGATCGTGCCGCTCACGCCGCCGGGCTTTGCGATTCCCGATACCACCGGCTACGTGGCGCCGCAGACCGGCACCACCTACATGACCTTCAAACTGCTCAGTGAGCCTCACCTGCGCCAGTGGTTTGAGCTGGTACTCGAAGTGCCGGTCATCGAAGCCGACGGCCGACGCTGGTTCTGGCATCCCGACGACGACCTGGCCCAACGCGCGGCGAGCTACGCCCAAGGTGCCGAGCGACTCGGCCGTGAACAATGGCTATCCCGCTTTTATGGCGACAACCTCACCGCGAGTGCGACCGGAATCACCACCGACACCACTGGAAACCAATCATGACCACTATCACTGACCGCTGGCATTCGCAGCCCATGCTCCTGCTGCAGAGGGCGACGCATCGGCCCATGCGCCGCTTCGTCGAGGAACTGCTGGTGCAGGAGGGCTATTTCTGCGCCGAGACCGTCGAGATGGACGACGCGACGGATGCCGGCGAGCAGTTGGCCGGGCGGGCGCTGGCACTGATCAATGCCGACACGTTGACCGACGCCCAGCAGACGGCGATCGCGGAATGGCTCGGCCGCGGCGGGCGGGCGATCCTGCTGGCTCCGCCTGATGCTCTTGTCGAGCGGCTGGGGCGATGGACCTCGCCGGTGCACTCCGTCTACAGACGAACGCCCCCGTGCTACGCGCGCTTCGCTGACCATGAGGCAAGTGGCCCTCATGCCGGAACGGTGGTGCAGGTGACCACGCCCACCGTGTTGCGTTCGCTGGAAGGGGCGCAGACCGTCGTGGAACTCGGCGCGCGGCGAGACAACTTCACCACATGGCCGGCGGTTGTGGAGTGTGAGCTCGGCCAGGGCCGCGCTGCCATCTATTGGTTCGATCTGGGCACCTGCCTCGCGCTCATGCGCCAGGGCGATCCACGGATTGCAAGTACCGGCCCATTGGGTGAGCCTGAGGAGCCGACGAATTACAAAGCCGGTTTTCTTGATCGCCAGATCGTGGACCCGCACCTGTCCGACATACCCCAGGCCGACGTCTGGGCCGACCTGACGGTGAGCCTGATTCGCAGGCTTACTGACGACCTGCTGCCTCTGCCTCGCGTGTGGCAATTTCCTCACAATTATGTCGCCATGACGCTGCTCGACGGCGATTCAGATTCGTACGACTGGGATAACTACGCTCATCTTGCCGAGCCGGCCGGCAAGGCTGGCGTGCCCTACACGCTGAACGTCATGGCCATGCACATGCCCGACTTTGATCGCGGTGCCGCCAAGCGCTGGATGGAGCAGGGGCACGATTTCCAGCTGCATTATTGGCCAGGCACTTCGACGCCCACGCCCGCAGTGATGCGTCAAGCCCTCGTGGAACAACAGGCCCTGTTCGCCGAGACCTTCGGTCACGCCGCGGTCGGCGGACGGGCGCACACCTGCGTCTGGCCCGGCTACACCGACACCGCCGAGGCGCTCGCCGACGTGGGGCATCGCATCGAGACCAACTTCTGCCCGCTTTATGGTGGATGCGGCTACCGGGGCTCGGCCAGGGCCGCGCGGTTCATCACACCAGACGGCCGGATGGTCCCGATTTCCCAGCAGCCAACGGTGTTCATGGACGACATGCTCTGTCACGACAAGGGGATGGTCGCACCATCCACACCGGAGGCGGCCCATGACTGGATCGAACGCACTTATGCTGCCTCCGTTACGCACTACCACGGCGTGATCTGCACCTGCCTGCACCCGGTTCCGATGGGCCCCGAAGCGCTCTACCGACAGATTCAGGATGCGGCGCTTGATGCTATTCTCACCGCCACGGCCGACCCGGAGGTCGGGGCGCTGAGCTATCGCGCATGGGTGGAATTCCTCGAAGCTAGGCGCAACATCCGCATGACGTGGAGCGACGGCTGGCAACTGCACGCCTCATCGCCCGTGGTCGGTTGCACCGTGCTTCAACCCGACGCCGCAGCTCATGCGACTCGACGTCAGGGGCTATCGTGGGAGGCGACCGTGATTGAACTTGCCCGCGGGCCACACCAACTGACAATGGCTAAGCAGGCATGAGCGGCAGGGGGGGAAGTGGGGGCTGGCTGGCAGCCTGCGTTTCGTTTCTGCAGCCGGCCCTCCGCGCTTCTTGAACAACTGGGCCGCATCTTCGAAGGACTCAATATGCATACGCCCGAATCCGAGAATGGACGCTTGATCACCACGGTTGCCGCCAGTTCCGTCACGTGGCCGCGCAACAGCGAGGGCGACGTGGTCGAGCTTGCTGACGGACGACTGCTCCTGATTTATATGGAATTTGGTGACACGGGCAGTGACTTCTCGACCACGCGCATCGTGGCTGTGGAATCCAGCGATGGCGGCTGCAGTTGGGCACGGCACCGGGTGGTGACCGAAACCGCGCCGGGCGATGTCAATGTGTATTCACCCAACCTCATCCGCGCGTCGGACGGCGGCATTCTGCTGATTTTCATGCGCCGGCACAGCCGTTCGCCACTTGCCACGACGCAATACATTTGGAAATCGACTGACGAAGGCGAACATTTTGCGCCCTATGCCGAGATCAGCGGCGACGCGGTTTACAGCCTGTGCAACGCCGTCGTGAAACGCCTGCGAACGGGTCGGCTCGTGTTGCCGGTAGTCACGGTTCTCCAGGCTATTGAAGGCAAGCCTTTTGCGGGCGCCGTGCTCTACAGCGACGATGACGGCCTGACGTGGCGGGAGGCAGAGCAACGGATTCAGCTTCCCATGCGTGGCGTAATGGAGCCACACGTCGAGGAATCGAGTGATGGACGCCTGTTGATGGTGATGCGTAGCCAACTTGGTTCGCTGTTCATGTCCGATTCCGCCGACGGCGGTGTCACCTGGTCAAAGCCGCAGACCACGGGGCTCCGCAGTCCCGAGTCCTGTCCGGAGCTGGCTCGCATTCCCGGGACGGGCGATTTGCTGATGATCTGGAACAACAGTCCTTACGATCCACAGTTCGCCTCCCACTACGGCAAGCGCAGCCCCCTGACCGCTGCGGTTTCCACCGACGACGGCCGGACCTGGTCCCATGTGCACGACATCGAGGACGATCCCACCCGCGCCTTTTCCAACCCCGGCTGCCGGTTCACCGCCGACGGCAGGGCGGTGATCAACTATTGGACGTGCCCTTACAAGCCCGAGTGGAGCATGCAGGGGATGATCGACTTGCGCGTGGCTGTCATCGACACGGCCTGGTTCTATGAAGGCATCAGCGCAGCATTGCGCGGCACGGAGTCGGCCCACTTCCAGCTGTAGCAGGGATGGGTTTGGCGGGGTGCCAGCCACCCCATTGTGGTGTGATGCACATCGCAGCTATGAGACTGTCGACCACACGATCGACAACGTGATCTACCAGCCGGAGATGGTGCACATCGGCCACGACGAAGTGTGAGGCCTTGGCACGTGTTCGCGCTGCCTGGAAAGCGGTAAGGAAGGTGGCGAACTGGTGCTCACTGACGATTGCACGGTCGTCTGAAGTCTGGCGTGTCATCGTAAATCCACTGGGTCGTCCAGCAAATTTGAAGCAAAGTAGTCATCCAACGCCGCGATCGAGCTGTCGAGCAGCTTGCGAGCATAGCATTCGGCTTGCTCGCCCTGCCGCGCTCCGATCAACTCGGCC